>JALWKJ010000060.1 GCA_027081495.1 Campylobacterales bacterium
ATACTTGCTAAAACAACATGATGTAAAATATGATAATTTTGTGGATGCATTTAACGAACTTATTAAAAAGGGCTACATACTATCTCTATTTACAAATGATAAATGCTCAAAGAAGACAAAAGAGAATTTTGCAATATTTGGGAATAACAATATTTATAGTATATGTAAGTTTTTAAAAAAAGAATCTCACCTATCAAGTCTGCTTTTTCAAAAGCTAAGCAATAATACAAATGCAATTTTTTTACTTTTCTATGTTGCAAACTTTTATAATAACTCAACTAACGATGAATGGTATCTTTTTAAAGATTTACTAATGAGTCTTCCTTTTAAATACGAGCAAAAGATTGTTTTTTTTAAACGACTTGAAAAAAATGGATATTTTAGAAATATTGTAACCCAGCGAGATTATAAAACTATTGTAAAAACAGAAGATAGTAGTTATCCAAAATATAAATATGTTTTAGCAACCCCTTATCCATCACAAAATGACAGTACTCTTTTTGAACAAATTATAACTACAAATATATCGGATGAAAAATTAAAAGAGAGTTTACTTGCACTTATGCAAAAAGATGTTGATGAATTAGCAGAACATAGGTTTACTTCATTTGAAAAAATTGCAGGAAATATGGAAATAATTGAAAAGATAGACGATGTTTTATGTGTAGCCGCTATTATAGCTGCGCCCTTTACAGGTGGAACAAGTTTATCTTATGTCGCCATGTATTCTACTAAAAAAGCTACTAAAATGGGGTTTAAATATATGTTAAAAAAAGTTGAATTGCAAGGAAGAAAAATAGTAAATAAAGCTATTAGACAAGCAAGAAAAGGGAGGAAGGTACTTGATAGTAAAGTAGGTATTCATAATAGAAACCGAATAGGAAAAGCATTGGATAGTCATCCTGTTCAAATAGTAGGATATATTGGAGATACTAGCGCGGTAATAGGTATAGGTACAGGGTTATATCTTTATTTTAACCATACACAATTAGAAGCAAAAACAATATGCACGGAGCAGTAAAATGGGTAAAATTCTTTTAGTAATTATGTTAGTTAGCACACTCTCTTATGGGAAGATGTTTGATGTAAATAAATTTGGTACAAAGTTAGCAGGTAAAAATATTGACAAGGTTGTCGAGTCTATCAAAAAATCTGATTTTACAAAAAATATACCAGAATTAAAACTGAAAAAAGGTTTAAAACCGGAGTTATCAGTAATTGCATTAATCGCAAATAAAATAGCCAAAAAAGGTAATTTTGAAGACAAGTTTATAACGAAAACAATCTATCCTCTCCTGGCTGTACAACAATATGCAAGATACGGTGATGGCTATCTTAATACTATGAAACATTTTAGTAAAAAAGTAGTTGGTATGTCCGCTGATACGCTAAAACAGTTAAAACAAAAGTTTCCAAATATGCCAAAAATGAATTTTAAATCTACAGAAGAATTCAATGATAAGATGGTGGATGTGTTAAAACATACTGGAAAAAAAGGATGGAAAGCTTCACAAGAGTTGTTTAACCTTGCAAAAAAGTATCCAAAGAGTACAGTTGTTGCCGGTTTATATGGATGGTATGTAATTGACCCTGAAAGTTATTTTGAACAAAAAGAGAAACTTTTGGCACATTTGGCATCAACTCTTAGAGAAGGTGTGTCAGATGTGACAAAACTTACACTTGATACATCTTCTGGTGTCGCAGATGGTTTTATGGAAGCTATTAAAGAGAAGGCAATGTTTCCAAACATTTTGATACTGGTATTGGCACTTTTATCTTTTGTAATTTGGAAGCTACGATCATACATAAAACGATTTATAAAAATAAAACTTGAACAAGGTTTAGAGAAAGCAAGCAATAAAAAAGAAGAGATTAAACAAGAAGATGAAGAAGAAGGATTATTTTGAGAACAACTGGAAATATAAACTTTGTTCTGATAGGAGCAAAAGCGACTGGAAAAACTGTATATTTGGCATCACTTTTTTTAAATGAAAAGCGTGTAACATCAAAAGATGGACATACGATTGAGTATTTGAAGCCACTGTCCGATAGTTTATTGGAGGGAGAATATCCTCAAGCGACTGCTGGAAGCTATCATGAATTAAAATTTAACTACAAAGACAACAATATTTCATGTCATATACAAATAGATGATGTTGATGGTTATTTTGTAGAAACAATGCATGAAACAGATGAGGCAACACAAAAACAAAGAGATATACTCCTGAAAAATATTAAAAACTCTGAAGGGATTATATTTTTCTTTCCATATGAAAAAAGCTTCAATGAGCAGTCAATCAAAAATTTTAACTACGAAATAGATACGATAATAAGTAAATTAACAGATATGTATAGTAAGTATGATTACATACCTATACCCGCTGTTATAGCTGTATCAAAATGGGATAGAAGTCCTTATTTTAAATCTCATGATGAAGAAGAAAAAGCTTTAGAATATATTCATGATAATAAATTTTTAAAACTTGCAATGGAAAAAATCAAACATAATTTCCCAAACTTGATGATTGTCCCTATCTCTGCTATTGGTAAAGATATACATAAAATGGAGCCTTATAATCTTGTAAAACCGATACAGTTTTTTTTAAAAGAGACTTATAAACTATGGGATAATAAGATTGATAAATTAAAAGATGATAAGCGAGCGCTGTTGATCTTTTTGTCCAAAGTGCATTTTGATATGAAGTTTTACAAAGATGGGAAATACAATAAAATGTACGATGAGTTAGAAAAGGAGTATGCAACCAAACTTTTTTCCGAGTTAGATAGTGTTAAAAGTTATGAAGAGTTTGAGAAGTTTAAAGAAGAAAATAGAGATGTTATCTCTTCTCTTGTACCGAAAAACAGAGAAAAAATTAAAGAAATAGGGAAAAAATTAAAATCAAAGCAAAAAAAGAAAAAGCTGACTATAGGTTCAATAGTTCTTGTCTTTTTTATTATGATTTTAGTTGGTAGTGGTACCTGGTATGTTAAAACAAAATTGATGAAAAGTGAAAGTGAACTATTTTCCGATATCTCTGTCGCGTATAAAAATCATAACTATAAAGAAGCAATGGAAGATATAGCAAGGTATCAGAACGATTTTAAAGATACCATTGATGCGAATCAGAAAAACAGAGTTGAAGAGATGAAAGGAGAGATTTCTAGTAGTTACAGTGCAAAACTGGATAAAATATTGCAAAATAGTTCACTTTTAAAACAGTATGATGAGTTAGAAATATTACAAAGAGAAGTAAGTAAATTTGGCAACGCTATGGATACAACCCAAATAGAAAACAAACTTGCCGAAATCAGGAAATTAAAAGAGGGCTATCAAAAAGTATTGGCTTTTTCAAAAGATGATATTTCCCAACTTAATGAGATTAGTACAATATTAAATCAACTAGCTGTTCATAAGTTTAGTGAAGCAATATCTTTGAAAAATAAGTTTGCAGAATCTCTTATTGCTATGGCTAACAATCTTATTAGTGAAGAGGAATTGGATAATGCAGACAAGTTAGAAAACATACTTAATGCATTTACCACTCTTGGTATTGACAGTCCAGAAACTGTGCAAAAGCTGATAGATAAGAAAAATGGTGTAATCATCAATGGTAACTTTGAAACATTAAAAGCAGATATAAAAAAGAAAAGTTATGAAGATGCGATTTTAAAAGTTGAGACTGAGTGGAGAGAAAATTATAGTGAAGATAAAAAAAAGATTATTGGCAGGCTACTTAATCATAAATTTAATCAAATTGTAGAAAAAAAGTTGAAAGAGATTTCTGGTATTACTGATGTAGATGAATTTAATAAACTTGTTGATGCAATAAACGACATATCTAATTTAGAGAAAAGGACTCAAATAGCTAAGATAGATTATAAGCCAACTAAGTATCAAAGCAACCAAAATGAGTATGATAAAAAATATGAGGAATATAAAAAGTACCACGATGCACTAAAATATGGAGTATCTGATATAAAAATTACATTTGGTGCAACTAGCAAAGATAATGAGCCTCTTGGTTTTGAATGTGATGGTGGAGACGATGAAATAATTTTAAAACTGGAAGCTGTTGAATACCATTATGATAACGGGGATTGCCATGATGGCATGCAAATGAGTTGGCAAAGTCAAAGTCAACAGAGCTTTGAACGCGGAACACAATATAGTATTACTGTCATAGAAGAAGATTATGGGTTGAATCCTAACGATGAATATAGCTTTAAGTTTGTGTTAAGTTCTAGTGATTTAATTAAAATGGTAAAAAAAGAGTATTTTGAAAAAGATCTTGGTAATAATTATTTCATAGGATTTGGAGATAAACGAAGATGAAAATATACATAGTGAAACACTACTGGAAAGATGGCGAAAATGCGACTTGGGAACGCCACCCAAAAGTAGATGATAAACTTTTCGAATACTTAAAAAAGAATTATCACAACTTTGTAAAAGACAGAAAGAAGATGATTGAAAAAGATGGATATTTTATTTATCTTTGCTATAAAGACAGCAAAGATGTTTATGATAGAAATATCACAAATATCACTTTTTTTGTTTCTAAAAAAGAGGTAAAGAAGGATTTTTGTAACACTCATTTTAAAAACTTAGAACTTGAGATAGTGGACAAAACCAAAAATATTAAAATATTAGCCATAGGTGCAATAGCACTTTTAATTATAGGTTTTATGGGGATAAAAATATTTAGTAGTAAAAATACAAGTAAAGAATCACACAAACAACGGAAATACGAAGCAGTTCAAAACTATACTCCACTCATAGATAATTGGAATGATCAGGTTAGTAATATCATAGAAGATGTCAAGATTCAAAAAAAATATAGGTTAAGCAGAGATGACAATAAAAAACTCATAGCACAACTTAATAGTTTTGTGAAACCTTTTTATACAGGCATAGAATCAAAAATACTAGATGAGATGAAACGGAAAAATGCAAATAAATATGAAGATTTTGCAAAGGCAAATCACACAGATGCAAATATAACTTTTAAAGTAAGTATGAGTAAAGACGAGATAAAAAAAGGACTAAAAAAGATTACACATGAAAGAGCAATACATGATATTGTTAAAAAAGTTTTGATAATGAATGATAAAGATGTTTTTTTGAAAGAAAGTGGGATTATTGGTAAACAAAAATAGACAAAGGATTAATGGGTGATTTTATTTAAATACTGTTATAAGTTTATAGTGTTAGCAAGTTGAAGTATCGATAGATAAAACTTGAAACTCATGACGCCAATAATTCATGAGACAGTTTATACTGAATGATACCTTTTAAGGAAGTATCCTCATCGATTTTAGGGAAAGAGACCGTTTAAAATTCCATGTCAGTAACTTTTAGTAACACCATTTTGGGTGTTACTAAAAGTTACTGACATGGAATTTTAAACGGTCTTAATCTAGGAGATTACTCTTTGATAATATGTCCGGCAAATTTCGAGTCGTCATCCAAAATGGGGCGTTTACCTACCCTAAAACCTAATCCGCATCCTTCATATGCGAAAAAGACGCCGGCTTGATAAAAATTTTCTTCTTCGTCGCGGTTTAGGGTCGCTTTTTCTTGATAGATCGGTTTGAAATTGTCGTAATTTCCCTCTTTTTGATCTATGATTTCGCCGTTTTGGTCATAGATGGTAATATTTTCCCCCTCTCTTCCGAATGAGGGTTTTTTGACATAGGCTTTGTTTTTAAGCGGCTCAAACGATGTTTCAAGAAGCAGGGGATGATTTGGAAAAAGATCCCATAAAATTTTCATAAAAGCTTTGCTTTGAAACATCAAAGTATATGCCGGATTTAAAATGATGGCTTTTTGATTATTTACGATTTGTGTCAATATTAGAGCTAAATCACCCTCATGTATCGCTATATCTTCCCATGGGACGAGTTTGAAAAAGTAATCATATTGCACCCCTTCATAAAAAATACCCTCGTTTGGATCAAACTCTATTTCATCCATATAGGCGTACTCGCAATCAAAACCGGCTTCTTGCGCTATCGACTGCAGATATCTGGTAGTATCCTCATCCTCTCTCGCTCCCCTTACGCTTGAAAAAAGGATTTTCCATCCTTCATAATACTCGTCGAATTTATCGATACTCTCTTCGAGCGTTACCAATCTTTGAAAATTCTCCTTTAGACATTCGTGTATATTGTTAAACTGTCTGTATTCGTCGAGGTTGTTTGCTTTTAACATAGCCCATTGCGCTATGGCGGTATCTAAAAGTAAAGTCGGGGTATCGGCGTTAAATTCCAATAATTTTATCGGTATGCGGTCAAGTCCGCCGGCAAAATCGAATCTTCCGTATAGATGCCAGTGTACATCGTTTTCCCAGCTCGCTTTTATGATATCGACGAGATTAAACGGAATATTTAGTTCATGAAAAAGATTGTTTTCTATGACATAGTCTCCGGCTTCGACAAACATATTGTAAAGTTCATCGGCGGCTCTCGCGTAAGTTTTTGCCTCTATCTCTTCAACCTCTACGAGTTTATCGACAAGGTAGGGAGTATCATCGTCAAAATCGGTATGCCATGAAAAATTAATAGACTCTAAAAATTCCGTAGTGAGGGGTTTTATTTTTAAAAGATTCATCTTTTATCCTCCAAAGCTTCTCGAAGATGATTTTGAGCCGAAGTATCCGCTTCTTTTTGTAGAGCTTGCGGTTGAGCTTTTTGAAGTCGATGTTTGTGAATTTTTAAAAAAGCCCGATCTTTTAGTCGATGCGGTTTTCGCTTTGTTGAAACTGTTTTTACTTCTGTTGTAAGTTTGAGGACTTTTGTAGGAAGCTTGTCTTTTTTGCTGATAGTTTTGATTGTTAAATAGTTTGCTTCCTATCCAGCTTCCCAGGATCGCGCCCGCCGCGCTTGCCAAAATGGTTTCGCCAAGTCCCATGCCGCCCATAGGGTTTGATACCTGTTCGTTTGAAGTTAGTCTCGATGTTCCCTCTTCGATCTTTTTTGCCTCTTCTTTTATCATGGCGTCTAGCTCTTGTTGGCTTAGAATTTTCTCTTTGCCATCAAGCGATTTTAATATGACTCTCGTTTCGCTGCTTGGGTATTCGTCAACTATTTTATACTCTTTTGGAGCGATCTCCTGTATGACGACAAAGGCTCCCTGTTTTTGCGCCGCTTGTTGAAAACTGTTTTCTTGAACGGGTTGCTGCGGAGATATCGCGCTGTCGCCGCAGCCGGTAATCGCTCCCATTACAACGGCTCCCATTCCGCCTATGATGGAGTAATCGGCTATCTTTTTTATATGTCTCATTCTATACCTCTTATCTTTTTTATCTTGTTTTTTACATTTTTAAGGGCGTCTTTTCCAAAACATAAAACCACCGCCATTCTTCTTCCGATGTGAGCCGAGGGTTTTGCGAAGATTCTTAATATCGTATTTTGATCAAGCAAATCCTCGTCTATCGAAAAAACGGGTTTTACGCTCTCTATTTTGCTTTTATAAGCGCCGCTTGCGCCCTCCCCGTAAAATACAAAGTCGGTATCAAGTCCCAAAACGGCTCTTATATGAAGCGCAAATTCGCTCTGGCTTTGAGTTATCATCGTTACCATTCCCGTATCATGCGGTCTGGGGCTTAGTTCGCTGAAATATACTTCATCGCCTTTGACGAAGAACTCTACGCCGAAAATCCCTCTTCCTCCTAGGGCGTCGGTTATCTTTTTTGCGATCTCTTCGGCTTTTTTTAAAGCGATTACGCTCATAGCCATAGGCTGCCATGAAAATATATAATCGCCGTCTTTTTGTATATGTCCTATCGGTTTGCAAAATGTCGTCTCTTTTTTACCTTTGATCGTTAAGAGGGTGATTTCATAGTCGAAATCTATAAACTCCTCGATAATCAGCTCGCTAGAGTCGCCTCTGGCTTCTTTCGCTTTTTGCCATGAGAGTTTTAAATCTTCTTCGACTTTCGCTATGCTTTGACCGTGTCCCGAACTGCTCATGACGGGTTTTATGACGCAAGGAAAGCCTATTTTTTTTGCCGCGGTTTTTAACTCTTCAAAAGTCGTTACGAAACGGTAATCGCTTGTTTTGATACCGAGATCTTCGGCCGCGAAAATCCTTATATTCTTTCGATTCATAGTCTTGTTTACCGCTTCGGCGTTTGGAATGACGCAAAATCCCTCTTTTTGCGCTTCAAAAAGAGCTTCTATATTTATAGCTTCGATCTCCGGGAGTATATAGTTTGGATTTTCTCTTTTTATAATTTCAAGCAGCTCGTCTTTGTTTTTCATATCTATGATATAGGATTTATTGCTCACAAGGTGCGCCGGAGCGTTTGGGTAGGAGTCAACGGCTATCACCTCTACGCCGAGACGACTCGCTTCTATGGCGACCTCTTTTCCCAGTTCGCCGCTTCCTAGCAGCATGATTTTAACGGCGTCGCTTTTTAGAGGCGTATAAAGCTTCATTACAAATCTCCACTATTTTTAAACATGTTACAAAATCTTAGCATAAACTTTATATATGCATAAACTGCGAGAGTATTATGATTATGATCACAAGCATAAACGGAAACTTATGACTTTTAAAAACAAGAGGATCGATTTTCAAAAAAACTTGATTAAACCCTCTAATGCCAAGCCACAGTCCCAAAAACGCTTTTATGCCAAGAAGTGTTTGAAATGTTGAAAGTCCTTCGGGCGCTATCTCTCCAAAAGCGAACGAAAACATATATATGCCGGTAGCGACGGTTAGCAAAAGAGCGTAAGGAACCACTTTTCTAACATGTATCATGATCGCTTCTCTCGCTTTTTGACTCTCGTCAGATGAGAGAGTTTTGTTCATCTTTGAGATAAAAAGGTTGTCGGTAAACAAAAATCCGCCGTATATAAACGCCGCTAAAAGATGGATCGTGTGTATTATGATATAAGTGATGATTTCTCCTTTATGTGAGCGATTTTAACTCATGATCTATTTTTTTATATTTTTCTTCGGCGTTTAAAAGAGTTTTTTGATTCTCTTGCACTACGCTTTTTGGCGCGTTTTTTATAAATTTTTCATTGTTTAACATATTTTGCAGTTTGTTTATCTCTTTTTCCAGTTTAATCTTTTGGTTTTCAAGCCTTTTTAGGATAGAGCTTAAATCGACATTTTCAAGCGGTATGTAAACTTCTAAAGAGTCGCTGACATCGGTAGCGCATTTTGACTCTTTTTTATCGATAAACTCTACATCGCCGACTTTAGCAAGTTTTTGTATATACTTTTTGGCGTCGCTTAGATTTTGATTTTTATCGTTTAACTTGATAAAGACCTTTTCTATCTCGCCGTTTATATCAAGATTTGCTTTTGCTCTTCTTATGCTGACGATGGCTTCTATGACCAAAGAGAATAGCGTTTCGATTTTCGGATCGTTTGTCGTGTCTTTTGGATACTTTTGTATCATGATCGATTTGCTCTCTTCAAGAGAGGTCGCGCTTAACTGATGATAGAGATGCTCCGATATAAAAGGCATAAAAGGGTGTAAAAGTTTTAGCGACTCTTTATATACGGCTCCAAGCTCTTTGATACTCGATTTGTCGGCTTTGCTAAGCTCGATTCCCCAGTCGCAAAACTCTCCCCAAAAGAATCTATACAGACTCATGGCCGCATCGTTAAATCTATATGCGTCGAGGTTTTGCCTGACATCTTTTGTCGTCGCTTTAAGCCTGCTTAAGAAATATTTTCCAAGATCCGTTTTTATCTCTATATCCGAAAGATCCGGAAATTTTTGGTCATTTAAAAGCAAAAATCTTGAAGCGTTGTATAGTTTATTCGTAAAATTTCTATAAAGTCCGAGTTTTTCTTTGCTAAGTCTTATATCTCGTCCCTGAACGGCGAGAGCGGCAAGCGTAAAACGAAGCGTATCCGCGTTGAACTCTTTGATCATGTCAAGAGGATCTATAACATTTCCTCTTGATTTACTCATTTTGTTTCCATGCTCGTCTCTAACTAGAGCATGAAGATATATGTCGTGAAACGGAGTCTCTTTCATTTCGTAAACGCCCATAAATATCATCCTCGCGACCCAAAAAAAGAGAATATCAAAACCGGTTATAAGAAGGGAGTTTGGATAAAAATCATCCAGATCGCTCTCTTGCCAGAGAGTATCTTTTCCAAAATCGCCGTTACCCCATCCAAGGGTCGAAAAAGGCCATAGACCGGAACTAAACCATGTGTCTAAAACATCGGGATCTTGTTTTAAATCGTTCGAGCCGCATTTTGGGCAGGAGGATGGATGCTCATCTTCCGTGGCGAACTCATTTTGACACTTTTGGCAGTAAAAAACCGGAATTTGATGTCCCCACCAAAGCTGTCTTGAGATGCACCAATCTTTAAGGTCGTTCATCCACGCGTTAAACGAGTTTATCCAGTGGGGAGGAAAAAATTTGCTCTCTCCTTCGTTTACCTTTTTTATGGCTTCTTTGGCAATCTCTTTTTTGACAAACCACTGTTTGGAGATGTAGGGTTCTATGACATTATGACATCTGTAACAGTGACCGACTTGGTGTTTGTGATTTTCGATTTTTACCAAAAAACCTTCATCTTTCAATTTTTGGACGATTTTTTCTCTGGATTCAAGCCTCTCGAGTCCGCAAAATTCACCGCACTCTTGATTTAGATATCCTTTTTCGTCAAAGCATGTTATAAAATCAAGAGAGTGCCTTTTGCCTACTTCGTAATCGTTTGGATCGTGCGCGGGAGTAACTTTTACTATACCGGTTCCAAAATCCATATCGACATGAGAATCGGCGATGATTTTTATCTCTCTTTCTATAAGCGGAAGTTTTACGAATTTTCCTATGAGATCTTTATATCTCTCATCTTCCGGATGAACCATAACCGCCGTATCCGCAAAGTAAGTTTCGGGTCTAGTGGTCGCTATCGTAACGCTTCTTGCGCCGTCGCTCAAGGGATAGGAGATATAGTAAAGTTTGCCCTCTACATCTTCGTGTTCTATCTCGATATCGCTTAAAGCGCCGTCGTGAGTACACCAGTTTACCATGTAGTTGTCTCTAACTATCAAACCTTCGTTATATAACTTTACGAACATTTTTCTAACGGCGTTTTTAAGCCCTTCGTCCATAGTAAATCTCTCTCTGCTCCAAGCGGGAGAGACGCCAAGTCGTCTCATCTGTTTAAAGATTTCGCCTCCGCTGTATTCTTTCCACTTCCAAACTCGTTTTAAAAACTCTTCTCTGCCTATCTGCTCTTTTGTTTTTCCCTCTTTTAAAAGCTGTTTTTCAACTACATTTTGGGTGGCGATTCCCGCATGATCTATACCCGGCTGCCAGAGGGTTCTATAGCCGTCCATTCTTTTGTATCTAGTGAGGATATCTTGGAGCGTAAATGTCAAAGCATGCCCGATATGTAGAATTCCCGTGACATTTGGAGGAGGCATCATGATAGAGAAATTTTTATCTTCTTGAATATCTTTGTTTCCCTCTATCTCGAAATAGCCTCGCTCTTCCCAGATTTTGTAATATCTTTGTTCTATCTCTTTTGGGTCGTAAACCGATTTTTTCTCACTCATGCGAAGTTGCGCCCCTCTTTTAAATTTGCGAGATTTTATCCAAATAGGGGTAAAAAAAGACTTATTTTACTATTCTTGCGTTATCTCCTCGATAAACCCCGCCATCTGCGCCGCATCCTGATCTCCAAGTTTTGCCGCCTTTTGAAACCACATTTTCGCTTTTTCTAGATTCTGTTTTATCTCTTCGCCTTTGTAGTAGAGCCAGCCTGCGGAGAGCATAGCGTCTTTGTCGCCGAGTTTTGCGGCGCTTTCGTACCAAAACAGCGCTTTTTTCAAGTCTTTGGGGACGATGTCGCCCTCGCTATAAGCGACTGCAAGCAAAAAGGCGGCGTCGGCGTTGCGCTCTTTTGCGGCGGCTTTAGAGAGGAGGGTGATCGCTTGCGCGTCGTTGGAACGGTTATCGTCGTAGTAGGCTTTAAGTGCTAGGAGATATTTTTCGTCTGTCGCGTTTAAAGTGAATGCAAGGAGAAAGAGAAGCAGGGGTTTTGTTTTGATATTTACGGCCATTGTACGCTCATACTCAAAGTCAGCAGGTTTTGATCGAAGGCGAGGTTGTCTTTTTCATCCGGATCAAGCAGCATATATCCCAGTGTGAGGGTAGTATCGTCGTTTAGAGCATAGCCGGCATGGATGTCTATTTCAAGGGCGTTCATATCTTTGGCGATCAGTTTCGTCTGTTCGAGCGCTTTGTCACGATAAGAGGTGATTCCGCCGATCGTTTCGAAAAAAAAGCGGTTGTTTTCATATTTGTAGTGAAGATAGAGATTTTTCGCGTCGGGGCGGTCGATTGCTCCGGTAAGATAAAAAGGAGAAAACGAGTGCGCGCCGAATCTCAGCATCGCGGAGAGTCCGTGTTCTCCCGTCTTGCTAAAGCCGAGCGTGACGCTTTGGTGTTCGGATACCTCCGTTTCTGCCCAAAGTTGCAGGAAGGATTCATCGGGAAGTTTTCCTCCCGAAATCGATTTGAGGTAACTGTACTTTGCCTGAATGTTTACAAAATCAAGCGCTTTGGAGAGTTTTGCGCCGCCAAGATACGCTTGGTCGAATATATGATAATAAAACAGCGCCCACTCCCAATCTCGCAGCGCTTCGCCGCTTTGCAGGTAGATACCGGCGATGCCTTTGTCCTCGTTGACGCCGGTATATTTGGTGTAATAGTTGTACTGAAAATCGTAATAATCGATAAACCAGAAGAGTCGCGTCTCTATCCACGGTTTCATACTGTAAAAAAGTATCGAGTCAAAACTCCCCGAAAGCCAGTCCAGATCGAGTCGGTTTCGTCCCGCACTCCAGGCGAAGTCGTCGTCATAATAGTCGATCGACGCTTGCGTTATGAGTGCTTGATTGATAGATTCGTTGCCGTAAAGGGCGCGGTAAACGGGTGAGGAGTACGAATCGGCGAAGAGTTTCAGCGCCGCGCGTCCTTCGAGGTTGAGCAGCCATTTTTCGTTGTCGCTTGTATGTGAATAATTGACGATGGCGTAAAATGTCGTGAGTTTTTCGCTCTCATTCGCAAATGTGAGATTGCCGCCGGGACGCTCTGTTTGGAGGGTATGTCCTTTGGTTGTCTCTATCTCACTGTAAAGTGTTCCCTCTATCTGTAAAGCCGAGCTTTCATGAGCTATAAGCGCCGGAGTGAAAAAGAGCAAAAACAGCAGATGTCGCATCAAGGCTTGACTTTTAGTTTATGGATTTTGCGTTTGATGCGATTCTCTTTTAAATGTTTTTGAAAACGGCTCTTTTTGAGTTTGTGCCGCAGTTTTTTACGCAGTATATGCGCTTGCGCTTTTTTGAACTTCTCTCTGAGCAGTTTGCGTTTGAGTTTTTTGGTCTGTTTCACCTTTTCAAGCAGCATAATTCGTTCTTTGGAAGTGAGCGTTTGCACTTCACTCCCAAAGAGAAATGTCGCCGTGACGATGATAAGAAGTAAAATCCGCATCATGATCTCCTTTGGTATATTGTACCAAAATAGAGCGCAGATCTTTTATAAAGATTATCTGTGTACAATTTTACCTCTGCCTTTCGTCTTTCCTTTACCCCCTACGACGCCTTTTCCAACGCCTTTTGTGCGCCCTTTGAAACTTCCCTTGCCGATGGCGATTCCTTTTCCCGATACCGTACCCGAGCCTTTTTTGTAGCGGACATGTCCCTCTTTATCTTTGTATATGACCACGCCTTTGCCGTGTACCGTACCCTGACCTTTGAGAGCGAATTTACCTTTGCCGGCTCCTTTTCCCTCAAAAGCGCCTTTGCCTTTGACAACGCCCGTACCTTCTACACTCTCGGCCGCTGCCGGAACCGCTGCCAGCGCCGCGCCTAAAAGTAGTGTCGTGATGAATCGTTTCATGATAAACTCCTTGTGATTTTTTTGTTACGATGTAAATGTAACATTAAAGTGTTTACTGAGCGTTTAGCGATTTTTGAAAAGGATAGGGGAGAAATCAAGCGTTACGGTAGTTCCTTTGCCGAGCTTACTTTGGAAATCGAGTGTGATGCCGTAGCGGTCGCACACCTCTTTGACGATTCCCAGTCCCAGCCCAAGTCCCGGCATAGAGCTTTTTTCACGGTAGTATGGTTTGAAGATTCTCTTTGGATGGGCGATGCCTTGTCCATGATCGACAATGCTAAGTCGGCTGCCGGAGAGTTTGATCTCAATGGGGCGGTCGTTTTTGTTGTATTTGATCGCGTTGGAGAGGAGATTGTCCAGCGCTCGGGTGATCATTATCTTATCGGCGTTGACGACGATTTCGTTTGCGCACTCCAGCTTGATGAGTTTTGAGCGTTCTTTGAGCGTTTCGCAGAGTTCGCAGAGGGAGAATTTTTGATCATGAAAGTCTGTTTTGGCATGGGCGATGACGGATCTTAACTGTGCTTCGAGTGACTGGAGCATTTGAAGGCTTTGTATGATCCGATCGACCCGTTTGGTTTGTGCCTGTGAGAGATTTTGTTTTTTAAGCGCGGCGGCGTTGAGACGGGCGGTTGTGATTGGCGTGTTGAGATCATGGATCATCGATCTTGCGAAGTTGTCCATCATCTCCACCGCTTCTCGCATCGGGCGTAGTGAGATATAAGCAAGCCGGATACTCAGCAGCGTACCCAAGAGTAGTACAAGCATAGCGGCGAAGAAGAGTTCATGATAGAGTCTGTCGAAATCGTGGCTAAAGTCCGGTTTTTTGAGGGGACACTTAAAATCTTTCGGGGCGTTTTTGAGCAGGCGTTTGCACCTAATATCGTAGAGTTTGAGCGCCATTTTTCGCTCTTGATTGATACGGTGTGTCTCTTTCCCCCAATACCACCAAAATATGAGCGCGCTTATAAGAGCGATACCGCCGAGATAAAGCGCGCTAAAGGTGAAAATCGAGCGGCGTTCAAACGATCTCAAAGCGATATCCTACGCCCCGTACATTTTTGAGTTTTGCCAACCCTTCCAGGCGGGTGTTGAGATGTTTGATATAGACCCGAAAAGTCGTATCGCTAATGAATTCGTCTTCATATAATCGGGTTAAAATCTCATCTTTGGAAACGATGCGTTTTTTGTGGCTGATGAAATACTCCAATATCTCAAACTCTTTTTTTGGAAGAGGACGGGGCGTGTTGTCGATGATGAGTGCAAATTGTTCGCGATCGAGGGCTAGACGGGGTGTGATAATCACTCTTTCATCTTTGATCTTCGCTTCGATGCGAATCAAAAGCGTCTGCATATCGAAAGGTTTTGTGACATAATCATCGGCGCCCGCGCCAAATCCATCTTTTAAATCGGAAATTTCACTTCGAGCCGTTAGAAAAATAGCCGGCGTCTCATCGCCGCTTTGTCGAAGAGAAGAGAGCAGATCAAAACCGCTCATGCCCGGTACATTGACATCCAGCAGATAGAGGTCATAACGATTTTCAAAGGTTGATTCCGCCGCTTTGTCGGCATTTTTTACCCACTCTACGCTAAAACCGGCTTCTTGAAGGTCTTCATATACGGTTTCGCCTAAAAGGGCGTCGTCTTCGAGAAAAAGCAGCTTTTTTTTCATCCGTATCTACTCTTTTTTTATCTTATATAAATTTCCGCTTTCAAAATCGACTATATATAGTTTCGCGTCGTTTCCTTCTCCAAAAGAGGAGATCGAAAAATCGGTTTTTGCAAGCAGTTTTGTTTGCGAGTTTGGAAAGTATCCCCAGACAAGCCCCGTTACATAGTCGGCATAAAGATAAACGCCCTTGAGACTCGGTATGTCGTTTCCTCTATAGACATATCCGCCCGTGATCGCAAATCCGAGATCATGATCATATTCTAAAATAGGATCCGTAAAGTCTTTGTTTTGACACTCTATATCCGTAAAATGTTTACCCTCTTTGCAGTTCCAGCCGTAATTTTTCCCTTTTTCGACTATATCTACCTCTTCCCAGTTATCTTGACCCACATCGCCGACCCAGAGTCTTTTATATTGTTTGTCAAAACTCCAGCGCCACGGATTTCTAAGTCCCCAGGCGTAAATTTCCGGGCACATTGCGCTTTCGCATACTCCGTTTTTTGCCTTAGGGTTTCCAAAAAACGGGTTGTCGTCGGGGATGTCGTAGGGATCGCCTTTGTCTATGTCTATTCGAAGCATGGCTCCTAAAAGATTTTTTCTATTTTGGGCGTTGTTTTGCGGATCAAAGGAACTGCCGCCGTCGCCAAAGCCTATGTAAAGATAGCCGTCGGGTCCAAAAGCGATATTGCCGCCGTTGTGATTATCGTAAGGTTGTTCGAGCGTGAGGATAATCTTTTGAGAGTTCGCATCCGCGCTCAATCCTCCGTCGTTGCTTGTAAATCTCGATATAACGGAATTTCCGTCTAAATCCGTATAGGAGAGATAGACAAACGCTTTTGCGGGAAAAAGCGGATGAAAAGCCATCCCCAAAAGCCCCTGTTCTCCACCTGAAGTTATCTTTTTGCTTATATCTATAAAGGTCTTTTTCTCTTTTGTTTTTTGATTAAAAACCTCCACTTTCCCGTTAAGCTGCGGTACATAATATCGGTCGTTACTATTTGGAGCCTGAATCAGTCCGATCGGCATAGTAAATGTATAATCGGTAAATCTTTCAAAAGTGATATTTATATCCGATAAATCTATCTTTTTTGGAATGAACTCGATTGAGAGGTTGTATTCGAATCCAAAGTTTCGGTTATCGTAAAGTTTTAAAAAAATCGAAGTATCGCCTCCGATATCTAGTTTGTGTTTATAATCGGTTTTATTATCAAAACCAAAAAGCTTTTCACCTTCGCAGCTATTTGATACTTTTAAACTCAAAGGTTGCGAAGAATTGACTTCTATCGATAAAGTTCCGCTTTTTAGTAAATCAAATCCAAATATATCTATATCCCCCGTCGAATCGATAGCCGCGGTTGCGTTGATTTTGATATACGATAAAGGAGCGTTTAATTCTGAAATATTCTTGCCGGGACAATTGTCGTTTAGCGGCTCGTCGTCGATATTTCCTATATTTATAATGTTTTTTTCGGGTCTGTTTTTATTTGGGATCAAGTGCTCGTATTTTTCATCCGTTAAAAGATTTAAAAAAGCCAATAAAGCGTCGATTTTATCGTCGGTTAGCATTTGCATCTGTAAATCTTTGTGATTTACGGTAGCTTTAACCTCCGCCTCTCTCCAGGGCAGGTTCGTTTCGGGGTTTATTTTTCTGTTTTTATTATTGAAATGATCGTAAAACTCTAAAACCGTTCTTAAGTTTTGAAATACTCCGTTATGCATATACGGACCGGTGACGGATATGTTTCTAAGGGTGGGGACTTTAAATTTTCCGTCGTATATGGAGTCGTTTACTTCAGGATTGTCGAGCAGCCCATGATCGATATAATCCAAAGGCAGAGAGTTGGCGTAACGAACGGCGGTATTTATAGGCGTGCCGATGTTGTGATATTCGTAATTTGTAAAGGTTTCATTCGCTTGTGCTTTTTTTTTCAGAGTATGACACCTAACGCAACTTGTAGCCGTGTCTGCGAAAAAGAGATCCATTCCTTTTTTCTCCTGATCCGTCAGGGTATATTTTCCTTCTAAATATTTATCGTATTTCGAGTCAAATGGGGCGAACTCTTTACTCGTCTCAAACTCCGCTATAGAGCGTTTGAAAGCGTCGTATGTTTTATTTGCGTCGTCGAAAATATCGTTTGAAAAAAAAGTCTTAAAGGCTTTTACATATTTATCGTTTTCTTTGATTCTCTTAACTACGCTCGCGATATCCGGCATACCCATTTCGATGGGATTTATGGGCGGACCGCCTGCTTGTTCTTTAAGATCTTTAGCTCTGCCGTCAAGAAACTGTCCTCCTATATATTTCGCATTTAGGCTATCGAAATGAAATTGCGGGCTAAACATGGCGTATGTAACGGTAGGGGCGTTTCTATCTCCCAAAGAAGAGCCGTCGTCTCCCAAAGATACCGCGCCGTTTACTCCGTTGTCTCTTGGATCTATGAACGCGTGTTCGGCGTCGTGACAAGTGGCGCATGATTGCGTTTTGTTCAACGAAAAAGATTTATCGAAAAAAAGAGCTTTTCCTAAATCTCGTATAGATTTTATGGATGTCTCGGCGGTTGTGTTCGTATCTTCTTTTGAACGGTTTGAACAAGATACGAAAAAAAGAGCAAAAACGCTTAGATAAATAAATTTTTTTAAAATAGTATTTTTCATGATTCTCCAAAAAATTTTGTATATTGTAATTATACTATAATAAATCATCGATTCTCAAAAGGCAAGAAACAGATAAAGAAAATATTGCGTGAGATAGTTGACATAAAATTATGCTAAAATAGCCCTCGGAGTGTTTATGGACAGTATTTTAATTATATTTATTACAACTATTTTTATCGCTACTATTTTAAATGTCTATCTAAAGAGATTCGGCATACCTACTATTATAGGTTATATATTTTCGGGACTCGCGATAAGTTATATTTTTTCTTTAAGAGATAAACAGCTGCATCAATTAGATCATCTTGCGGAGTTTGGCATAGTCTTTTTGATGTTTACGATAGGACTCGAATTTTCCGTCGCGCATCTTAAAAAGATGAAAAAAGAGGTTTTCGTTTACGGATCTTTACAAGTTTTTGTAACCGGATTCGTTTTTACTCTTTTTGGTTTGTATCTTTTTCACTTGGATATGAAAAACGCGATAGTTTTGGGTTTTGCGCTGGCTCTTTCGTCCACGGCTATAGTTTTGAAGATTTTAAATGAAAACTCCGAAATTCACAGCGGTTACGGAAGAATCACGCTGGGTATCCTGCTTTTTCAAGATCTTGCGGTTATCCCGATACTTCTAATGATCTCTATTTTCACATCGCATACCGACTCCATAGGATTTTTACTGTTAAAAACATTGGCGAGCGCCGTTGTCGTGTTTTTCATACTTTTTGTCTTTGGAAAGATGTTTATATCGAGATTTTTTGATTGGATTACGGGTGCGAATTCCGAAGAGATTTTTTTGATAGCGGTGCTGTTTGTCGTCGTCTGTTCTTCGTATATAGCTCATCTTTTCGGATTTACATTTTCGCTGGGCGCTTTTTTGGCGGGTATGACCATAGCCGAAACAAAATATAAGTATAGAATAGAATCCGACCTTGTGCCTTTTAGAGATATATTGCTCGGTATCTTTTTTGTCACTATCGGAATGCAGATAGATCTTGAAACCATCGTAAAACACGGTCATGTCATTTTGGCTCTTTTAGTTTCCATCATGTTGATAAAAGCTCTCATCCAATTTACGATGCTTTCGTTTTTCGTTCAAAAGAGGACAAATTTCAAAAGCGCTCTTTCTCTTTTTCAGATAGGAGAGTTCGCTTTGGCTATTTTTGCCTTGGCTTCACAAAACGCGCTTATCGATCCGACAATAAATCAGATTTTGATCATAACGGTTGTTTTTTCTATGATTATCACTCCGTTTGTTTTAAAAAACATAAAATTTCTTGCTGATCTGGTAGTTAAAGAGCCTCAGGTAGAATTTACCTTAAAATCGAGCGGATTTTCAAATCATATCATCATCATCGGTTACGGTCCCATCGGGCAAAAGATCGCGAAAAATCTCAAAGAGTACGGTATTTGTTATATTATCATAGAGCATGAGATGGATCTCGTAAAAAAAGGCGAAAGAGACGGCGAGCGGATATTTTTGGCAAACGCGATGCAAAGGGAAGTTCTCGAGGCGCTAGGAGCGAAAGAGTCAACGGCGATAATCATAGCGCTGGATAACGCTTCAAAAATCCGCCAGGTTTGCGAAGCGATCGTGGGAATAGATAAAAATATAAACACTATCGTAAAAGTCAGAAACGAAAGCCACAAAAAGATCATCGAAGAGTTCGGTATAAAACATATTATAGATACCAGCGAAGAGATGGCAAAAATCATAACGAAAGAAGCGCTGACATGCGAACTAAAACACATTTGATTTTCGATATGGACGGAACGCTGATCGATTCATCGACACTTTTGGCAAATACGATAAATTATGTAAGAGAGAAGATACATTTGCCGAGATTAAGCGACGAGAAAATCGTCGAAGCCATAAACGACGCCTCTATCAATCCCGCTCGATTTTTTTACGAGAGTGAAAAGTTTGAAAAAATTCATGAGTTTCATTTTCATAACTATTATAAAAAAAATCACTCTAAAGAGTGCCGTCTTTATCCCGGAGTGAAGCGATTTTTAAAAGATTCTTCAAAAACCCGCAAGCTCTCCATCGCGACGAACGCTTACGATGTCTCGGCGACTCCTCTTTTAGAGTCGCTCGGTATTTTGGGATATTTCGACATAGTTGTATGCGGCAATGAAGTCGATACTCCAAAACCCGATCCGTCGATGATAGAGAAAATCATCGAGCGCTACGGTGAGAAAAAAGAGTCTTTTGTCATGATCGGCGACGGCGTTAGAGATATCAAAGCCGCGAACAAGGCAAATATATCTTCGCTTTTGGTTTCATGGGGATTTACCTATCATCCAAAGGGCGCGATTTGCGATATAGACGAGTTAAGAGAGATTTTGGGTATATGTTAAAGATATTTATAATATCGATTTTTACCTTTTTTACACTTCGGGCGGATATAGAGTTGGAGCTATCAGATACGAATATCGCAAACGCCCAGACGCTCTTGGTCAAGTTTAAAGCCGATCTTTTAGATCCCGTGATCGAAAAAAAATATGTGGCGTTTGAAGGGAAAAGATATCCTTTTTACAAAAACCCTATGCAAAAGGGAAGATCGTTTTACGCGCTGATCCCCGTTGATTACTACGCTAAAGCGAAAAAGAGCGAGCTTGTAATCGTATATGTCGTAAACGGCGAGAAATATTACAGCGCTTTTAAAATGGAGATATATGAAAAAGAGTACAAAAAAGAGAGATTGAAAGTAGCTTCATCTCGTGTAAAATTTAGCAAAAAAGATAAAAAAAGAATAAAAAAAGAACGAATCGAGGCGATGAAGATATATAGAAAAAAGAGTAAACGATTTTATCCTAAAGCCCCGTTTATCTATCCGCTTGATTCAAAGATCACAAGCGCTTTTGGTACAAAAAGGATCTTTAACGATACTTTAAAAAGTTATCATTCGGGAACTGATTTTAGAGCAAAAAAGGGTGAACCCGTAAAAGCCGTCGCCGACGGTAAAGTAGTTCTTGTTAAAAATAGATTTTTTGCCGGTAATTCTATCATAATAGATCATGGACAAGGCGTTTATAGCGGTTATTATCATCTAAGCAAATTCAAAGTCAAAAAAGGCGAATTTGTAAAAAGAGGGCAGGTCATAGCCCTAGCCGGCGCTACCGGCAGAGTAACCGGACCTCATTTGCATCTAAGCATGAGAGTAAACGCCGTTCAAGTTGACCCGATCGATTTCATAAAAACGGTAAATTTGCTTTTGTATCGTTAAAAACACGATGATGTGTAAAAACTTTTCTTAAATTTGAAATTATTTTAAGTTTTAAGTATAATATATTATTTTTACAAATAGTTATATGTTGGATATTGTGATTTTGCATTTTTGATATGTTGTAATGAGTGTTAATGGATAGTTATACTACAAAGTTCCAATGATATCTAATGAGAGTGAAGATATGGTATTTGTATGAAATTTAACGACTATATAAAATTCATAATAAACTATGGAAGACCACTACTTTTTGAAAAAAGTAGCACAAAAACCTAAGAACTAAAGGGATAATTTATGTACATATTTGAAATTACTACACCTGGTACTTGGTTAGATTATCAAGATAGAGAATGGTCATGGAAAATGGAAAGTCAATTAAGTCATTTAAAATCACAATTTTTTGAAGCAAATTTAGCTTTAAATTTATTTTTAGCACCTCTCCCTAGTAAGAGCCAGATGTCTCACCAAGATGAGTGGGAAAAAGACTCTCAACTCCGTACAGAGATAAAACAAGAAATTGAAGCTAAATATGATAGCTTTGCACTACGTGAAAATTGGGAAAATATTCATTTTGAAACGGAAATAAAGTTCAAACAGACAAAATGGAGACAAGGGCATATTCCAAAAGAATTTACACATAACCAAAAATTTATTTTTGCAAAAGCATTTCTTTATGCACTTGATGCTTTTGATAAATTTCTTAAAGTTTTATATCAAGAAGATAATGTCCCTGAGAATATTAAAGATTTTTATGATGAATTTGGTGAAGTATTTCCAAATTTAAGAAGCATCAGAAATACTACTCAACATTTGGAAGATAGATCAAGAGGTTTAGGGAGTGGAAGAAATCCACAACCTATGGACTTACAACCAATAAACAATCAAATTGTTAATGCAGAAAATGGTGGGGTACTAATGTTAAATGTTTTAAATGGAACTAAGTATGGTTGCACAATGGCAGATGGTCATTATGGAGAGATAGATGTATCACCTGAATCAATGGAAAAATTACAAACTATTTTACAAAAAATTTTAGAATCATTTTCTTGGAAAGGTCCAAAGCAACACGATCCAAATGTTTAAGTATAACAAGTTGTAGCAACAAAAATATAAAGCCCCAGCCGACAAATATTTTGAGCAAAAAAAGATGCTATCATAATGAATGTAAAAAAGATAGATAGTAGGCTTTATATTTTTGTACATAGTCGTTAGCAATACATTGGTAATTTTTACTACCAAAACTTATCATGAGATAAAGCATTATTTTTACAACCTTCTACTTTTAAAAAAGTAGCAAAAGAAAGAGGAAAAATGAAACAACTATTTGAGATAACAGACAAAGAAATTATAAACCAAGTCTTAGATAATGCAGAG
>JALWKJ010000061.1 GCA_027081495.1 Campylobacterales bacterium
GGGTCATGATATTTCTAGGCGTTATATTATCAGTTGAGCCAAAACGGCTTTTGATGCTAAACTCCGGCAAATAGTTTACAAAAGGTTGATCTATATCCATACTGCCCTCTTCAACAAGCTTCATAGCCGCCATAGCCGTAAACAGTTTTGTGATAGAACCGGCACGGTATCGTGTTTTTGGAGTTGCTTTTATTGCATTGGCTTTATCGGCATATCCAAACCCTTTTTGCCATACTATCTCTTGGTCATCAACTAAGGCAACCGACAATCCTACGATATCATGTTGTTGCATCTGTGTGGAAATAAATCCATCCATATATGTTTCAACAGAGCTATAGTCTGTTTTTTTAGACTTTGAAGATTCGCCACATCCTACAAATAATACGCTGCCAAGAAGCAAAGCTCCTATGAGTGTATATCTTTTCATGTTCCATCTTTTCTGTTTTGATATGAGTATTTTAATCCAAACTAATGTGAGAAAAATGAGAAAGGAGACATTTTATTAGTTTTTACTAAAATATCTCATGGAAAATACATTTTTAAACCTCACTCTATTATATGTCGAAGACGACGAGATCATCCGTAAAAATGCCGTAGAATATCTTCAAAATTACTTTAAAGAGGTCTATCAAACTAAAGATGGACTAGAGGCGCTAGAGGTATATAGAACAAAAAAGCCGGATATCATCATCACCGATATTGAGATGCCAAGACTCAACGGATTGGATATGGCAAAAAAGATTAGAAAAGAGGATAAAACCACCCCTATTGTCATCACCACCGCTTTTACGGATACCCACTATCTTATGCAAGCTGTTGAGTTACAGTTGATCAAGTATATCGTCAAACCTATTAGTTCAAAAAAACTCAATGAAGCCCTAAAGATACTCTCTGAATATCTACATACAAATAGTATTCTGAGCATAGATAAAGATAAATACTATGATAACCTCAATAAATGTCTCATAATTGACAAAGAGATTATGACACTCACGCATAAAGAGTTTCAACTTTTTGATCTGTTGGCAAAAAATCACCATAGAATCGTCAACTATGAAGAGATAGAGAACACGGTTTGGTATGATGAGGGTATGAGTAAAGATGCTCTTCGTGCTTTGGTAAGAACGGTACGAAAAAAGCTTAAGGGAGATTATGTTGAAAATATTTCAGGATTTGGTTACAGGCTACAAGTGAAATAACATTTTTTTCACATTATTTTGGGCTATACTACGCTTATGAAAAAGTTTATCGTATCGCTCATGATCTTCTCTACACTCCTTCTAGCCGATGGCGCTTCTTTGGTTTTAAAATCGTTTCACACCAATGAAGAGATAAATATAACTAATATCGAAAAATACATTTCAAACTTTAAAACACAAACACAAGATGAAAAAGATGTTGACTTTGAGATTGTCCTTTTTGATAGTGAAGAGGATTCTACCTTGAAGCAAAACGATACACATACATTTACATGGATTATGCTTGAGTTAGATGAGAACCTCTCTAGCGGACACTATTGGATCGAGCATACAAATTTTGCATTTACAAAGCATACATTTGCGGCACATCAGTCGGTAGATAAATTTTCTCTTTTAGGACGCAAGCTTTTTTCCTTTATCTACGATAAAACAAAAGATAGCGGACGATATTTTCTAAAAGCCGTCCCCTATCAATCTCATGTCGTTGCAAAAGCATCGCTTTATACGCCGCAAGATTTCTCAGCTTGGGCAGATCTGTATAGTGTTAAATTGCTGCTGTATTTTTTTCTATTTGGGCTTATCTTTATGACCGCTATTTATAATGGAGCTTTATATCTTTATAATCGTGAAAAATCTTTTCTCTACTATATGTTGATGCAGCTTTTTATGGTAGGTATTTTGGTCTATCAAACCGATATCGTTGAAATTTATGTCATGGGAAATGCAGAAGATGAAGAGATAGCGATCTTTTTTTACTTTATACTCGTAGAGTTGGCTATAATTTTTATACTCTTTTTTATAAGGGCATTTTTAGAAACCAAAAAATATCTACCTTTTCATGATAAGATTTTACGATATATTACTATTTTTGCATTTGTAGATTTGGTGTTATTTTTTGTTCCCATCATGTTGATTCTCAAAATCTATAGCTTTATATTGCTGTATGTTATAGTCGTGGCGTGGTTTCGTTTTAGACAGGGCTATAAACCCGCTCTCTTTTTCTTATACGGTTGGTCGGCGCTTATGGTCGGCGTGTTTGTTTCAGATTTTCTTCCTGATAATTCTTTGGCTATTGATTCTGTTGTTATCGGCTCTACGATTGAAGCACTATTTTTGGCAATTGCTATCTCCTATAAGATGAGAGAGATTAAAAATGAAAAAGAGGAGCAAAAAGAGTTGCTTATACACCAAAGCCGCCTAGCTTCTATGGGTGAGATGCTGGGAAATATCGCCCATCAGTGGAGGCAACCCCTTTCGCGTTTGGGCTATATCCTCATGAATATCGAATCCAAAGATAAAGCGCAACGCCACACACGAAAACTAAAAGAAGCATCTAACCAGCTAGAGTTTATGTCTCAAACTATAGACGATTTTAGAGATTTTTACAAACCGGACAAAGAAAAAGAGACTTTTAACCTACTAGAAGAGACGCAAAAAGTCCTCGCACTCCTAGATTTCAAAGAGATTGAGATAGTAGTAGAAACAAAAGAGGAAGTAAGCATTCTAAACCATAAAAACGGTTATAAACAAGTACTGCTAAATCTTCTGACAAACGCCAAAGATATCTTAAAAAACAGAGCCGTACCCTTTCCAAAAATCATCATAAAAATAGAAAAAAACGCTATCACTGTAAGTGACAACGCCGGAGGTATCAAACTAGAAAATATTCAAAGGATTTTTGAACCATACTTTAGTACAAAATCCCAAGGATTGGGTATAGGACTCTATATGTCTAAGGTAATCGTTGAAAAAAATATGGGTGGGAAAATGAGAGTCGAAAATACTAAAGAGGGCGCTTCATTTGTTTTTTCTTTCACAACGCAATAAGAAGTACGCGCACTTTGGCAATCTTGAAAAAAACATCCTTGTATAGATTGTCATAGGTCTATGGCGCATATCGAAAGCTTTTTGTTACGATTTGAGAAATGATAAAATTCATTTCCTCATTTTTCTCACATTTTTTCCCGCTATCATGATCGGACAAAAGGAAGAGCATGAAAAAAACCATATTTTTACTTTTTACACCTTTAATCATGATAGCGGCGTCTATCGAGCTTGAAAAGTTAGAGGTGAACGCCGGCGGCGAGCTAGAGGGCGAGATGATTTTGCAAAAAGAGGGTTTTATGAAATCCGCTCCGATGCAAAAGCAAATCACAACAAAACAAGCTTTAGCGGTGGCGGGTACCAATGGCGATCCGATAAAAGCGCTCAAATCGTTTGCCGGTGTGGTTAGCTCCAACAACGACAACGGCAGCGAACTTTACATCCACGGATCCAAGCCGCGAGAGACCCGTTTCACACTCAACCATTTGCCTATCGGTTATCTCTATCATCTAGGAGGGCTTCATTCGGTGATAGCGCCGGAGATGATAGGTCAAATTGATGCTTATCTTGGCGGGTTCGATACGAGTTACGGCTCGATGGGAGCGGTAGTGGATATTACGCCCAAGTATCCTAGTGGAGATGATAGAGGTCGGGTGCATATCGGGATGTATGATTCGGATTTTGCCTATGATGGGGAGATTTCGGAAGATACCCGTATCTTTATCGGTGCGAGACGGAGTTATTTTGATTTGATCGCCGCGGATTTGATCGATGAGTTGGATAAGGATAAGAAAGATGCGAGCAAGAAGACTACTTTTACCCTTTTCCCTCAGTTTTATGACGCCCAACTGATACTCACGCATACGATGGGGGAGCATATTTTCTCTCTTGAGGGCGTGTTGGCGCATGACAAAATGAAGTTATATGATACGATGCAAAAAGATAAAGATCCCTTGGCGGTAGGAAAGATCAATACCGATATCTCTTCAAATACCCTAGGATTACGCTGGATATATGCGGGGGAAAATCATACGGCAAACACGCTTTTGTATCGACTGCACAATAGGGAAAAAGTGCGGCTTTTTGATGCCGACTATTTTGTAGATTCGACTTTAGATGAGTACGGACTCTATCATGAGAGTATATTTCATCTTGAAGAGCACACGCCTATGGTCGGATTTTTGATTAAAAATATTCACGCTCCCGCGAAGTTTCACATCACCGCTCCGTCAAACAACGATTTCGAACCGCCGCTCATCGACCAAAAGGTAGTTTCGTTAAACAAAACTTTTAAAGCCAAAGAGTACACGGCATTTGCTCAAGATATTTGGGATATCACCCCAAACAATCACTTTCGATACGGAGTTCGAGTATGGGATACGGATTTTCAGGCTTTCGGTTCGGGCGTAGATCCCAGGATTGCGTTTGTGTATGATCTTTCTAAAACGCTTACTCTTTCAACCGCTATCGGGCGTTATTCACAACTTCCCGATACGGTCTATTTTATAGAAGGCTTTGGCAATCCAAAGATAAAATCATATGAGTTTGCCGATCACTATACGCTAAGCGTACAAAAAAAGTTTACGGATACATCTACGCTTACGATCGAACCCTATTTTAAAAATTTTAAAAACCTTGCTATTAGCGATGAGGTGGAGAACTACAAAGCTATAGGAAAGGGTAAAGCATATGGGGTGGATATCACCTATAAAAAACGGATAGAAAATCTAGATATAATCGCCGCTTATACATTTGTTAAAGCCGAAAGAGAGCTTAACACCCAAAACGATAAATTCTATCGTTTTGAGGGAGACATCCCCAATACTTTACAAATGAGCGCCAATTACCGTTTTGACAACGGTTGGAGAGTATCGGGCTTTCTCAAATACAACGACGGCGCGCCATATACTCCTATCGTCGGTACGGAGGATTATACTTACAAAGGCAAAAGTTACAAACGCCCTATATACGGCGAGCCGTATAGTAGTCGTCTCCCTTATGATTTAGATCTTGATGTACAGATAGGCAAGAGTGTGAAATTTGCGGGCAATCAGCGCTTAGAATTTTCTATTGAGCTGATGAATATTACATCTCTTTTTAGAAAAAATGTTGCGGCAATTAAATATAATGACGCTTACGAAAAGGATGGAAAGTACTATCAGATGGGCTTTTTACCCGCTTTTCATGTTAGTTTTCGATTTTAGTTAGATCCATAAATATTGCATAACTTTAGAAATAAATGCATATATTTTAAGCTATTTTGTTATAAATCAATAATTTAAGATTTTCTGATAAAGGATAAGTTAATCCGCCTCCCAGGTCAAATCCTATCATACTAGCGCTCACATTAACTATACCCGAATAATTATAATTAAAATAGTGAAAACCTGCGAGGGGGTAATAATTTAATGCTTCTACATCACCTAAATTATAATGCGCATGGGCACTAACTCCTATAAGTGTCCCATAATCTATAAAGAAGTAATTAAAAGAGGGAGAAATAGAAAATTTATCACTTATTACAAAATCCGCTTTTGCCTCAATTGCTGTTTTTTCAATTAAATACAAACCTCCACCAATTGAAGTTTGAGCAAATGATTCTGAACAATTCAGGAAAAATGACCCCAGTAAAATTAATATTAAAAATCGTTTCATGATATGTTTAATTTAATAGTTGTTATAATTTAAACCTATATCCTATTCCAATAAAAAATATCCGGTTATATACCTCATCATCTTTGGCCGGATCAATATCACTTAACCCGTTTGTGAGACCAAGACGCAATTCTATGTTATTAATTAAAACACCCGCTCCAAATGTTAAACTCATGTCAGTGGATTTAAAATCATCACTTTCACTTGATCCAAATTTTAAATCTTCTTCCGTTTTATCGCTTCCATCATCCCAAACATATTTCCCTCCTAATGCCAAACCCAAATCCAATCCACCAAAACCGAAAGCATACATATTATCTCCGACTTCAAAATTATATTTCAAATAAAATGGCAATTGGATGTAATTAATAACAACTTTTCCATTCAAATCTAAGGTTGAACCATCATCATTTTCAGCACCTTCACCTTCTACAAGAATACTAAGGCCTTTTTTAACATAATTAAAACCGATTTCCCCATAAAAATTTTCTGCTATTTCAAGATCGTAATTAATACCAAACCCGAAAGTTGATAGATTCTTAAAATGAATAAAACTTTCTTCTGGCTGGATTTTACCATCATATACAATTTTTTGTTTTGCCATATTATAAC
>JALWKJ010000062.1 GCA_027081495.1 Campylobacterales bacterium
ATTTACGACTCTTTTTTTCTCTCCGATTTTCGGAATCGTTATTTTGCATGAATTTTTAAATTTCTCTTTTAACATCTCTTCTATAAGAGTTATTTCTGAAAAATCTTCAAGTACTAGTATCTCTTTTATCTTATAAGGCAGCTGTTTTTGGTAATAGTTTAAAAACGCTCTTTTGTAAAGTTCGTCTTTGTCAAATCCTGTCGAAGATTTAAAAATCGTATGCGAAGATGAAGTGACTTTACCTTCTCTTATAAATATCATGACGCAGCACGCTTTGGTTTTTGATATTTCAACGGCGAAAACATCGTAATCTTTCAATTTGGCTATATCGATGTTTGAGACACTTTTTGACGACTCTATTTTGCATATGGCGTCCCTGATTCTCGCCGCTTCTTCGAAATGGAGGTTTTGACTGTAATTTTGCATTTTTATCTCTAATTTTTTGACAAGAAGAGCCGGATTTTGTAAAAAACGCAGCGCCTCTTGCAAAATTTTCGCATACTCGTTTTTAGTGATCTTATTTTCACAAGGAGCGGGACATTTGCCGATTTGATGAAACAGACAGGCTTTTTTACCTTTTATGCATGATCTTTTTTGCACAAGATTGCAGGTTTCGTAAATCGCATTTAAAATATCCGAAGCGCTTTGTGAATATGGACCGAAATATTTGATCTTTTTGCCTTTTATAACTTTTCTTGTTATCTCGAGTCTTGGAAAATCTTCGTTTAAGTCAACATAGATATAGGGATAGGTTTTATCGTCTCTTAAGAGAATATTATATTTAGGTTTTAACTGTTTTATGAGAGAGTTTTCAAGAATCAAAGCGTCATGTTCGCTCTCTACGACTATATATTCCAGATTTACGATCTCTTGTACCATTTTACGGATTCTAGAACCCAAATTAGGCGCGACGCTTAGAGTCTCTTTGATACGAAAATAGCTCTTTACTCTCTTTTTTAGATTTTTCGCTTTTCCGATATACAAAAGCCTGCCGTTTTTATCAAAGTATTGATAGATTCCCGGGGTGTCGGGCAGAGAGAGTATTTTATCTTTTAACCGCATTGTTTTTTTATCTCTTCTTTTATATCCTGAAAGAGTTTTTTTAATTTTTCATCTGTCGCAAAGTTATAAAATTTTCCGCTGGCGCGCTCTTTATAACGAAACTTGGATAAAGGTCGCTTCGGTATGTCGGAGTTAAAATCGATTTTGTTTGTTACAAAAGCTTTAACCTCGGTTATGTTAATATCTTTACAGTTTTCATCAAGATATTTAATTTTCTTTAATAAACTCTTTATTAGATTAATCTTATAATTAAATTCCATTTTAAGTCCCGGATGGTTTAAAACAAAAAAAAGCGTCTCGTTTTTTACATAGGTAAACTCTACCGCATCAGCAAGAGCGGGAGGTAAAAGAGATACTAATTTTTGAAAACATTTTTTTTGGGCAATTTTTTGAAACCGAGGTTTACCCGTTATATGCGAAATAATATATTTGGAACTTTTCATGTCCTTATTATAACATTTGTATTACTTTTTTTTACTGGATGCGGCTATAAAACGGATCCGATCTTCGTACCCGAAAAAAGTATAAAAAGATGAGCAAAAAAGAGAATGTTTTCGATGCGATTATTATAGGCACCGGGATAGCCGGATTAAATGCCGCGGCATCGTTTGGAAAAGATAAAAGCGTGCTTCTCGTATGCAAACAAAATTCATGGGATTGTAACACTTTTTATGCGCAAGGAGGCGTAGCCGTCGCGGTTGACGAAGAGGATGTTTACTCTCATATAAAAGATACGATAGAAGCCGGAGCCGGACTTTGCGACAAAGAGGCGGTTGAGATTATGTGCAGCGACGGAAGAGTCGCTATTTCGGATTTGATATCAAGAGGTTTTCAATTCGACAAGGACGAGATGGGAAATCTTTTATATACAAAGGAGGCGGCGCATTCGAAAAATCGTATTCTTCACGCCGGAGGCGACGCGACGGGACGCTATATCCATCACTTTTTGATGCGCGAAAATCCTCATAGACTTCTTTATAACTCTATCGTTACGGATATTTTTATCGAGGACGGTTTTTGCCATGGTGTGAGGGTATTTCATAAAGAGGAGTTTCGAAACTATTATGCAAAAAGCGTAATCATCGCAAGCGGGGGAGTGGGATCGATTTATGAGTATCACACGAACGCCAGCTCGATAAGCGCGGATATGCAGGGATTATGCATCGAAAAAGGTTTTGATCTTCAAGATATGGAGATGATGCAGTTTCATCCTACCGTTTTTATTCATAATAAAGGCGCTAGAAAACAGCTTTTAACCGAAGCATTAAGGGGGGAGGGCGCCCACATAGTCGATGAAAAAGGAAAAAGGTTTTTATTTGAGTATGACAAAAGAGGAGAACTAAGTCCAAGAAGTATGGTAAGTCATGCCATAAACGATTGGAAAAGCAAAACATCTCATGAAGTATATCTTCGTTGCAATATGTTTGATGAAGAGTTTTTTAAAAATCGATTTCCAACTATCTACTTCAATCTTCGAGACCTAGGTTTTAATCTTCCGTATGACGATGTGCCTATATCTCCGGCTTTTCACTATGCGATGGGCGGTATCAAAACGGATATAAACGGTAAAATTCCCGGAGTTGAAAATTTATATGCCGTTGGCGAGGTCGCATCTACCAGGGTTCACGGCGCAAATAGACTTGCTAGCAACTCTCTACTGGAAGGACTTGTTTTTTCAAGAAGAGCGGTAAACGACATACTTAAAAAAGATCTCTATTTTCGTATAAAAGAGTTTCCAAAAGATGAAGAGATATTGAAAAAAGAGATAGACAAAGAGCTTAAAAATGAACTAAGATCTCTTATGTGGGAAGCCGCGGGTATTACAAGAGAAGAAACCAAGCTTCAAAAAGCTCTTGAAAAAATAGAGAGTATGCTTAAAAAAGATATCGGAAAACTTTTGCGGTTAAGACTAAATACTTCAAGAAATATCGTAAAAAGCGCGATATACAGAGAAGAGTCGCTAGGCGCGCACTATATCATAAAAAAGGGAGATACATGAAAATCGTAAAAACTTTACTCTTGATGTTTGCTTTTTCAACCGTCGCTTACGCAAGTAACGCGGACGCGGCTGAAGTGTTGAAACATACATACACCGATACTTGGGTAGGCGTTGCATGTCTGTTTGTATTTATTTTGGGCTACTATTTTATAGCCGCGGAAGAGATATATCATATAAACAAAGCGAAACCGGCGCTTTTTATCGGAACATTTATGTTTATGCTAATAGGCTTTTATTTCGCTTCGAATAATCTCGATACCCAGCCCCTTCATGATGAAGTAAAGCATCTAATCTTAGAGATCGCCGAGATATTCTTTTTCCTATTCGTCGCTATGACATTTATAGAAACTCTTATCGATAGAAGGGTGTTTGAGAGATTAAAATATAACCTTGTTTCAAAAGGTTACAGTTACAAAAAACTTTTTTGGCTGACGGGAATTTTAGCTTTTTTCATCTCTCCTATCGCGGACAATATGACAACGGCGCTAATCCTATCGACGGTTCTTCTGACTATCGACAAAAAGAATATGGCTTTTTTGGTTCCCGGCGCCATAAATATCGTCGTAGCCGCAAATGCGGGAGGAGCTTGGAGTCCATTTGGCGATATAACTACGCTTATGTCTTGGCAGGCGCAAAAAGCTACATTCGTAGATTTTTTGTATCTCTTTCCTCCCTCGTTTTTGGGATGGATCGTTACGGCATATCTTTTAAGTATGAAAGTTCCCGTCGGCGAGCCGGATTTTGACCCCAAAACCGAAAAAAAGCCTATAATTAAAAAGGGCGGACACATGACGATATATCTTGGCGTTTTTACTATCGCGTCGGCGGTTTTGGGGCATCAATATTTTGGACTTCCGCCTGCTTGGGGCATGATGTTTGGGTTGTCTCTTTTGAAACTTTATTCGTATAAAGTTAAAAGAGCGGGAGAGAAAAGTTTTGATATATATGCGAGTATGCGGCTTGTCGAAAACGATACTTTATTGTTTTTCTTTGGAATTCTTGCGGCGGTCGGGGCTTTGCACTTTTTGGGATTTTTAGAATATGTCGTAAAGCTTTATGAGATTGTAGGAGCCAGCGCCGCAAATATAGGCGTCGGATTTATATCGGCGATAGTCGATAATGTTCCCGTCATGAGCGCGGTTTTAAAAGCCAACCCTTCAATGGGCATAGATCAATGGCTGCTTGTTACTTTGACCGCCGGAATAGGAGGAAGTCTTATCAGCTTCGGCTCGGCCGCAGGTGTCGGCGTGATGGGAAGAATGAGAGGCATTTATACCTTCGGTTCTCATATGAAGCTTGCTTGGACTATTCTTGTGGGATATATTGTTTCAATGATAATATGGTATATTCAGTTTGAAATTCTTGGACTCTATTAATGGGGTTTGAAAATTATGCGTGTCAAAAGAGGTATGATATCCTCTTTTGTTTAGATTTTTTAATTAAGGCGATTTAATGAAAACCGTACCGATCATCGTTTTGGATTTTGGTTCGCAATATACGCAGCTTATAGCGAGAAGACTTCGCGAAAACGGCGTTTATTGCGAAATAGTTCCATTTAGCGAAGAGATAGAGAAGATAAAAGAGAAAAAACCTCAAGGAATAATACTAAGCGGAGGTCCGGCTTCGGTTTACGCCGAGGGCGCGTATCATCCCGACAGCGAAATTTTTGAATTGGGCGTTCCGATTCTCGGTATCTGTTACGGTATGCAGCTTATTACTCAACATTTCGGAGGAGTCGTCATCGCCGCGGATCATCATGAGTACGGTAAAGCGAAACTTATGATAGAAAACGCGCAATCTCCGATTTTCGAGGATATAAGCGAGGGCGGCGTTGTATGGATGAGTCATGGCGATAGAGTCGATATGCTTCCCGATAATTTTGAGATGATAGGATACAGCGACAACTCTCCTTATGCCGCTATAGCCGATGAGAAAAAAAAGATTTACGCTTTTCAGTTTCATCCGGAAGTTCATCATACGCAAGAGGGCGCAAGATTGCTTAAAAATTTTGCAAAAAATATTTGCGGTATTCAAAGTGATTGGAATATGGGCTCGTTTGCTAAAGAGAAAATTTTATCTATCCGCGAAAAGGTAGGTGAAAAAAGAGTTCTTTGCGGCGTAAGCGGAGGCGTTGACAGTTCGGTCGTAGCGACTCTTTTGTATGAAGCCATAGGAGATCGTCTTGTTCCTATATTTGTCGATCATGGGCTATTGAGAGCCGGTGAAAGAGAGCAGGTCGAAGCGATGTTTAAACAACGGGTGGGAATAGATCTCATAACCGTTGATGCGGCCGACGAGTTTTTGGATAATCTTCAAGGCGTAGTCGATCCCGAAGAGAAAAGGAAAATCATAGGCGAAACATTTATAAGGGTTTTCGATAGAGAAGCTAAAAAGCATCAGGGTATCGAGTTTTTGGCGCAGGGGACTCTTTATACGGATGTCATAGAGTCCGTTAGCGTAAAGGGTCCTTCAAAAACTATCAAATCCCATCATAATGTCGGCGGATTGCCCGAGTGGATGACATTTGAATTAATAGAACCCCTTCGTGAAATTTTCAAAGATGAAGTCAGAAAATTGGGATTGGAACTCGGACTGCCCAAAGATATGCTTGGGCGACATCCGTTTCCAGGACCCGGACTCGCTATCCGGATTATGGGGGAAGTGACGCCAAACGAGCTTCGACTTTTAAGACAATCGGATACGATTATGCAAGAAGAGTTGAAAGCTTGGGGTTATTACGATAAAATATGGCAGGCTTTTACCGTTGTTTTAAATGTCAAAAGCGTAGGCGTTATGGGCGACAATAGAACTTACGACAATACGGTTTGCGTTAGAATGGTCGAATCGGTTGACGGTATGACCGCTACATTCGCCCACATACCTCATGATCTTCTTGAGGCTATAAGTACAAGAATCATAAACGAAGTTGACGGTATAAACAGGGTTGTTTACGATATAACTTCAAAACCCCCGGGAACCATAGAGTGGGAGTAGGCGGATGATCAAAAATTTTATTAAAATCTTTTTTACGCTCTCTTTGATGTTCGCATCTTCGCAGGGGGCGGGATCCAACGGAAGTTTTGAAAATTTTTACGAAAATAGACTTCAGACCTCTTTTGAAAAGTTAAAGCCCCTTCAAGATTATGCAAAAAAAAGACAAAGCGTATATATCGTATCGGGAATAATAGCGATT
>JALWKJ010000063.1 GCA_027081495.1 Campylobacterales bacterium
TGATTTGAATAATGCAAAGATATTAAACATTTTTGATTTAGATGAGTATATAAAAGAGAAAATATTAAATTTATATTATCAATATAAAAATGAAATCATAAATAATGATATAGAAAACAAGAGAATAATAGATAAAATTGACACAATATTGCAAAATAAGTTTAAAGCCTAATAGGCTCTGAATGTGATTCTATTTTAATCGATAACTACGCAGCGGTTTTTCTCATAAAAAGATATAACGCTCTCATTTACCCTAAGCACTCTTTTTAAATACTCTTTTAGATCCTCTTTGGCGTACTCTATCTTTAACCTTTTTGGATCAGTGGCTCTTGAGAGAGCTACATAAAATTGGCTGTCGGCAAATATATTGTTGACATTGCAGATGAGATTTTCTATACTCATGCCTTGAGATTTATGTATCGTTACGGCATAAGCGGGGCGAATGGGAAATTGTTCTAGCGTACAAAGCGTATCTTCTTCTACTAAGCCTTCGGCGTTTAAAACCGCTTTTGACATATCAAACGAAAATCTGTCAACTTTTACGAGTCTTGAATTTTTCTCAACGACAATAGAGTCTTTATCGATATGCACCACAAAAGCTCTTTCGCCGTTATGGTAACTTCCCCACTTATTTGTCGTAAAAATTACGGGAATTCCCTCTTTTAATTTTAGATTTTCAACAATCGGAAGATTTTTTTTCCAGTTATCGATTTTTCTTTTATCTAGAGAGTGATCTTTTTGTTTTACGATAGAAGGAAGTTGTACTTCGGGACGATTTATAGAAGCGATTTTTTGAAAATTCAGCCTATCCGCTTCACTGTTTGTCCCAAATAAAACGGTCGCTTCATTTTCGAAAGAAAAAGAGTTTTTACGAAGAGCGTCAAGATATTCATAAACATCCTCGTCGAGTTTTGCTTTTCTGATTTTTTCCAAAATCAGCATAAACTCTTTGTCAGTCGTCCGTTTTACTTTAGTAAGCTCAAGTACGCTAAAATCGAAAACCTCCCAAGCGCTGCTTTCAAACGCATATACGCCTTGATCGAAAATCGTACGCGAACGCGTTTGCTTCTTTTGCACGGGAGGAAGCTGATAAAAATCCCCTACGACAAGAAGCCTGCCGTTATAGCCGCACTGTCTAAGCCTATAGAGTATCATTTCCAAAAGATTACCGCTTACCATAGAGATCTCGTCTATGACGATAAGATCGGTATTTTTAAGAAGTTTGGCGAGCTCTTTGATTCGATTTTTATTATAACGATCGTTTGCGCTTAACTCGTCGAGATTTGAGCATATTCCAAAAGAAAAAAAACTGTGAATCGTCTGACCGGAAACATTTACCGCCGAGATTCCCGTCGAACCCAATGCCACAACGCCGCGATACTCTTTTTTATACTCCTTTATCACCTCTTTTATAAGATAACTCTTCCCTACTCCGGCACCCCCCGTTAAAAAAACATTGCCTTTTTCAAGAAAATCGATAAGTCTATTTAAGCTATTCATAATAAAGATTATATCAATGCCTTCTATAAGTCTTGCTGTGATATAATTTTTTTCTATTTTTAAACTTTAAGGAGAATTAGAAAATGTATAAAATTTTATTATCTACGATTACAACGGCTTTATTGCTAACTACCGCAAACGCGAAAGACGATCATGGTCACGACGCTCATAAACACGGCGATCATACAAAAAAAGCCGCCGTTCACTGGGGTTACGGCAAGGATGCGGGACCACTTAAATGGGGTGATCTTAAAAGCGAATACTTTATGTGCAAAGAGGGTAAAAACCAATCCCCTATAAATATTACGAGCGCTTACGAAGTGGAGAAAAAACCTCTTAAAATAAACCATAAAGCAGGCGGAGAAGAAGTAATCTTTAACGGTCATGCGGTTCAGGTAAACTATAAAGCCGGAAGTTCTATCGATGTTGACGGTCATGTTTTTGAATTAAAACAGTTTCACTTTCATAATCCTAGCGAAAACACGATCGACGGAAAATCGTTCCCTATGGAAGCGCATTTCGTTCATGCCGACAAAGACGGAAACCTTGCGGTGTTGGGCTTGATGTTCGTAGAGGGTGAAGCAAATGCTGAACTTGCCAAACTCATCGAAGTTTTACCGAAAAAAGCGGGTGAAAAAAACAAATTAAAAACCGTTGCCGACTCCAACGGGCTTTTGCCGAAAGAGAAAGATTATTACAGATTTACGGGTTCGCTTACGACTCCTCCTTGCAGCGAAGGAGTTATATGGGCCGTATTTAAAAAACCCGTAAGCGCTTCAAAAGAGCAGTTAGAAGCTATAGCTTCCGTTTTAGGTCATGCGAACAACAGACCGACCCAGCCTATAAACGCCAGAATTATCGGAGAGATCGACTAACAAATATGCGCTTTAGCATAGACTATAAGGATCAAAACGCTAGAGCGTGTACGATCAAAACGGCTCACAGTACCGTAAAAACGCCAGTTTTCATGCCGGTTGGTACCGTGGGCAGCATAAAGGCGCTTGACGCTTTCGATATGCTTCATATCTTAAAAAGCGATATAATTCTCGCAAACACTTATCATCTATATCTGCGTCCCGGCGACGAGATCATCAAACATTTTGGATCATTAAGAGAATTTACCGGATACAAAAAAAGCTTTCTTACCGACAGCGGCGGATTTCAGGCTTTTTCTTTGAGTAAAAACGCGACTTTCGATGATGACGGCATTATGTTTAAAAGCCATATAGACGGATCGATGCACTACTTTACGCCCGAAAAAGTGATCGATATACAAAATAATCTAGGCTCGGATATCATGATGATACTAGACGACCTAATAGCGCTTCCCTCAAGCGATGAGAGGATAAAACTCTCGATCGAAAGAACCGCAAAATGGGCGGATCGTTCCATAAAACACCATAAAAACAATCAGAAAAGGGGTATTGGGAGAGATCAAAATATATTTGCGATTATCCAAGGAGGCACTAGCAGAAAATTTCGCGCCCTTAGTGCAAAATCGCTTTGCGAAATGGACTTCGACGGATTTGCCATAGGCGGACTTAGTGTCGGCGAAGAGACAAAAGCGATGTACGATACCGTAGAATATACACTGGATTTTATGCCCGAAGATAAACCAAGATACCTCATGGGAGTGGGAACCCCCGAAGATCTAGTGGAAAATGTCGAAAGAGGAATAGATATGTTTGATTGCGTTATGCCTACAAGAAACGCGAGAAACGCTACGATTTTTACATCGTTTGGAAAAATCAACATAAAAGCGGCAAAATTCAAGCTAGACGACGACCCTATCGACAACGAATGCGACTGTTACACTTGTAAAAACTATTCGAGAGGATATTTAAATCATCTTTTCCGTTCAAAAGAACTTACATATTTTAGATTAGCCACCATACATAATCTTCATTACTATTTAAATCTCATGAAACAGATGCGAAAAGCTATACAAAAAGAGAAATTTTCATCTTTTAAAAGAGACTTTTACGCAAAAAGAGGATAATTTCACGATTTTTTGTTACCATAATAACAATCGAACCCTCTAAAAAATAAAAAGGAGATTATCGTGAAATATATCTTTTTAATATCGACCGTTTTTTTATTTAGCGGCTGTGTCAGCACTCCTTACGCAAATATAGGAGCTAGTAAAACGATAAATGTAGGAGGCGTAAATGTAGGAGTAGGAGTCGGGAATATTTTAAGACCGTAAATAGTTTTTTGAACTATTTTTTGCGAGTTTCGCAAAATCGTTTTTCTCTTCGATACTTCTAAAAGCCTTTGAAGGAAAAAAGAGAAATGTATCGTTTGCATATATCAAAAACCCCTCTTTTAAAGAGACGATCTGATCAACCGTATTCCATTTGATAAGAGTCTTATTTAGATGCAATCCTTCGCTATCGGCCGTTATGTCGAATTTTTTATTTTTGCTATCCGAGTTTTTAAAACTCTTAAGAAGTATTCTTTTTCTAATAGCCCACCTAAAAAAGTACCAGTAAACGACCAAAACGGTTGAGATAAGCAAGAGTCCTACGGCTCCTTTTTTCATAGCGGCTACGACTCCAAACTGCGTCATAGCGATAAAAAACCATCCCAAAAATCTTTTCGGCGAGTTTTTCATCTCAAAATCGTAAGCGGCTTTTGATGCGTTTATAAATGTCTCTTCGTCCCAGTTATAAGATATTTTTATTTTATTAGACATGCTCATCGCACTCTTTTATAATTAAATCCGATTTTTTTATACAGCCTTTTTTTTCAAGCTCATCGATAAGTTTTAGAGTTTTTTCGTATCGATCTTCAAATATCATACTGTTTTCTTCATATTTTTTCCTCTCTTTTTTCGCATACAACCATGCCGCGACGATCGATAACGCAAAAAAACCGTATATCCACCATTGCCACTCTTTAAGATCTAAAAGTATAATAAAATATTGAACGGAAAACAGAACAATAAATTCAACCGAAAAGATCATAACAAGCGTGGAGCTTTGCTCAAAATCGAGAGTATATTTTTCTAGTTGTCGTAAAAGATTTAAATTTTTATTTATCCTCTTGGCTTTTTCTTTGCATTCGCCTTTTAACTCTTCAAGAGGTATGTCTTTTATGTGTATATTGCTTAAGTTATATTCGACATTCGTCTGCTTATAATCTTCAAGAATTTGGGGATTTTTTTTCAAAATGTCTAAAATTTCATCTACGCTTACTCTGCTTTTTCCGACAAGTTTTTGGACATCCTGTAAAATGAGATCATATAAACCGACCGTTTTGATCTCCATAGCCACTCTTTGTAAATGAATCAATAAGCTACCCTCTTTAAAAAATTTATTAAATAAATAGACGGCAAAGCCTGCCGTCTTTAAATTACGCTTTTGCCGGCTCGGGTTCAGGTTCCAAACCGTAAGAAGCGCTTTCATCTTCAGCCGGTAAAAAGATACCGACCAATCCTTTAAGACCTACCGACATTATGATATTTACCATAAAGAGTACCCACGCCAATAATATCATGGATCCAAAAATCGCGGCTAAAATCATAAACGGCTCATATTCGCCGTTAAAATACATATGTCGTCTGAGCATTCCCTCAAGTCCGGCCATACCCATAAACGCGCCCATTCCTATACCGCCGATAAGATGCAGCCAAAAGTGTGCGTTTGATAGTTTACTGCTCCAAAGCTTAGCGTTGTTCGTTACAAGCGGCCAAAGAACATAAACGGCGCTATAAAGAGTCATATAAAGCCCGACGATGATAGCTATATGAACATGCGCTCCGATAATCCATTGAGTATTATGCAAAACCCTATTCATCGCCATATCGGCTTGTATTATTCCAGCCGGCACCGCAAGACCGAAACCCACCAATCCGCCAAGAAGATATTTAAGCTCCATCGTAGGCTTTAGAGGTCTTGCTTTCCAAAGAGTTACAAGCGTGATAAATAGCGCGAGTCCTTGTGTTAGAAGCTCAAACGCCGTTACCATTTCACCCGAGACCAATTTCATCATCTCCGGTTGTCCTTGATCGGCGAGAAGGTGATGCGACCATACCATCCAAGAGACCAAAAGCTCAAGCATCAATGCGGCTCTTGCGACATTTTCCATAAAAAGCTTCTGCCCGGTAATGATAGTGGCAAGAAGATACCATGAACCGGCGACATAGATCAACACAAGACCGTCGGCCACAAGATCCAATCCCCACCAAAACCAGTTTTTATATAAGAGCGCATCGATCGCGGCCATATCAAGCGGCGAACCTACGCCGTCGGCTATGAGATAGATAAGCACAAGTATTCCCGCGCCTAAAATCACCAATGCGTCTAAAAATGTATCGACCGTACCCCTAAATATCGCGACAACCGGAAGCGAAAGAGCCGGCTCTTTCGTATAAGGAGGACGACCGGTCAATTTATGAACGAGATTTAACATACCGTCGATTCCAAAACCTGAAATCAAAAGTTCTTTTGTCGTTTTATTTTTATGAACGCCTACTCTTGCGAATATCGTCGCGTAGATATTGTAAATAAATCCGAATGTTCCAAACATTATCAACGCTACTCCGATTATGAAAACGATTCCTCCGATTGTTTTAAACTGCGATACATCCGCGGGAAGAGGCCAATAAAGCGTATAAAGCGGCGCATATTTCCATATAAAAGCGGCGATCCAAGCGGTTGCGCTGCCTATTGTGATCAAAAGCCAGA
>JALWKJ010000064.1 GCA_027081495.1 Campylobacterales bacterium
ACAGAAAAAAACTTAGGGGTATTAAGATGACAAAAGAGATAATTTTAGATAAAGTTAAGGCATTTCCACCGCTAGACGATACTGTAACCAAAGTAATGGCGGTCTGCAACGATATAGAGAGTTCAGTCGGCGATCTTGCGAAAGTCGTAAAGAGCGATCCCATGACGACTACGAATATTCTTAAAGCGGCAAATAGTCCTCTTTACGGTTTTAGTCGTGAAATAAAGAGTATCGAACAGGCTGTTTCGATTTTCGGCATGGAGACGGTAAAGGGGTTTGCTTTTTCTTCGTTTTTGCAAAAAAAACCCGATCTCGATCTATCTCCTTACGGTATAGACTCCAGAGATTTCGCCTCCATCTCGGAGCAGCAAAATTCGTTTGTCGCAAAGTGGTACAAGGGAAAAAGAGCAAAGCTCGATGTATTGATACTCCCTTCATTTTTGATGGAAATCGGTAAAATCGTACTTTCGTCTTTGGTTATCGAGCACAATAAAAAAGAGGAGTTTCAAGCTCTTATAAAGCAGGTAAAATCTCTCGAAGATATGCAGAGTCTCGAGAAAAAAGTTTTCGGTATTACGAATGAAGAGGTTACGGGAATACTTTTACAGGATTGGAATTTCGATTCTACCATGTATAACGCGATCAAATATCTTAATAACCCCTCCGATGCCGAAGAAAGCGTCAGAGAATTCGCGCAGATACTTCAAGTAGTAAAGACGGTTATATCGACTCAGCCTTTAAATCTTGACGAAAACATACCCCAAGCGTTGGCTTTGATAGAGAGATACGGACTTGATAGAAAAAGCTTTGAGATAACGGTCTCGGAGCATTTTCAACTTGAAAATGCCTGATTTGCCTCTTGCGTAAACGACCTTAAATAGTTTTATGTTATTCTTGTATAAAAAATAAGCCTTTTTACGATTATCGATAAAAAGGCTTGATACAAAAGAGTAACATGACAAAAGATTTCAATTACTTCGATACGCTTTTACCTCAGATTATCGGTTCCAAAACCTCCGCTATCGCGCCGTCTATAACTCCTTCCGCGGCTTTTGGATATGAGGATGCTTTTGAAGCGGAGTCTATATTTGAAGGAAAAATACAAAAACCGTTTTATGCGAGAATGGGAAATCCTACAAACGCAAAACTTGAGTCCGTCATGGCGAAGATAGACGGGGGTTTTGGAGCTATCGCGACATCTTCGGGAATGGGCGCTATCTCTATGGCGTTGACGGCTCTTTTGAAATCCGGCGATAAGGTTTTATGTATCGGCGGATTTTTTGGAGGCACCTATGCGCTTATGAACGAAACATTACCCCGTTTTTCGATAGAGTCGATTTTTTGTGAAGTCGATGATTTTGAAACGATGGAAAAAGAGTTAAAGGATGGGGTCGGCGTAGTTTTATGCGAGAGTGTAGGAAATCCGAATCTAAAACTTCCCGATCTGAGAAAAATCTCTTCGTTGTGTGAAAAATATAACACTATTTTTATTATAGACAATACCGCGACTCCTCTTGTAGTCGCTCCTCTTGAAATAGGCGCGGATATAGCTATTTATTCAACTACGAAAAATATAAGCGGACATAGCGCGTCGCTTGGCGGCATAGCTGTTTTTAGTGAAGTAAAAAAAGAGTGTAAACTTTTTGATCAAAAATATAGACACTTGAGAAAAATTGTCGATAAAGCGGGTAAAGGCGCGTTTATCGCCGTATGTAAAAAGAGGTCTTTGCGGGATTTCGGAATGAGTGCCAACGCGTTTGGTTCTTTTTTGACGCTGCTTGGACTTGAAACTCTCTCCTTGAGGATGAGAAAAGTTTTACAAAGCGTAGAACAGATAGCGGCATCTTTGGATAAAGAACTTCCAAAGGGCTTCGTGCGTCATCCTTCATTGACTTCTCATGAACATCATGCCAGATATAAAGAGTCCTATCCTCTTGGCTGCGGTTCATTGATTACTTTGGATTTTGGCGATAAGCAAAACGCTTATAGGTTTTTAAATAGTTCCGAGCTTATAACCCAAACGGCAAATATCGGCGACAATAGAACTCTTGCGCTTCATATGAAAAGTACGATATATAGGGATTTTGATGAAAAATCTTTAAAAATACTCGGTATCACCGATTCTCTAATCCGTCTTTCGGTAGGTCTTGAAAATCCGAGCGATATTATTGATGATATATTAAACGCATATTCAAACTCCATAAAATGAAAAGAGTCCATTTAGTTCAAATCGCTTCTTATTTAAGTAATTATAAAAAGATCGATTTGATCGAAAGGGTTGAAGACACTATCATAAAAGTCTTATTTGATCGTAAAAATTTTATCTTTTTTGATATGAAAAGAGGAGATTCTCATATCTTTAAAGCGGATGATTATATAAAAATAAAAAAATATAACGCGCCTTTTGATGTTGTTTTGAAAAAACGGTTTAACAATTCCAAAATCGAAAAAATCGAAGTTTTAAAAGGTAACAGAATTCTTAAAATCCTCGTAAACTCTTCATCGAGATACAAAGCGCAAAAGAGCGTTTTATATTTTGAGTTTACGGGACGAAATACAAATGTCATAATAGTTGACGAAAAAAATATCGTTTTGGAAGCTTATCGCCATATAGATTCTCATACATCTTTTCGTGAAGTCAAAGTAGGAGTTAAATTAAAAGAACTGCCTTCTCGTCCATTTGAAGCAAAAGAGGATTTTATCGAAGATGTGCCTTCGTTTTTGGAAAATGAATATCTAAAAAGGCAAAAGAGAAAAGTCGAATTTCTTAAACGCAGGAAAATAGATATTGTCGAAAAAAAGATTAAAAAATTGCAAAATATTTATGATTTGCTTGAAGATGAAGAAGATTTGCTTAAAAAAAGTCGGGAATTATCGCTAGAAGCAAATCTTATTCTTTCAAATCTGCACAATATGAAAAATTATCAAAAAGAGCTCATCGTTATCGATTTTGAAGGTAAAAAACGAAAAATCAGGCTTTGCGATAATGCAAAAACTCCTTCAATGGCGGCAAACGAATTTTTTAAAAGAGCGAAAAAATTAAAACAAAAAGCTAAATTTACATATATTGAGAGGGACAATATCTATTCGAAAATCACTTTTTTAAAAAATCTAAAATCCGCCATAAATAACGCTCAAAGCGTAGATGAACTGAATCTCTATTTGCCAAAACAGCCAAAAGCCAATAAAAAAAGAGCAAAAGCAGATGCGAATATAGAGACTTTTTTTATCGAGGATTATAAAATAATGGTCGGCAAAAACGAAAAAGGAAATATTTCACTCTTGAAATCGGCAAAAATGAGTGATATTTGGATGCATATAAAAGATATGCCCTCAACTCATGTTATAATAAAAAACGAAAAAAAATCTCCGCCTATAAAAGTGCTGGAGTTTGCCGCAAAACTTTGCGTACAATTTAGCAAAACGGACAACGGGTCGTATCTTGTAGATTTTACCGCAAGAAGAAATGTCAAAATGAGAGAGGGCGCGAAAGTAAATTATGTCAATTTCGACACTATAAAGGTTAAAGGAGATTCTCATGCCGATAACACCGCTAGAAGCCATAACTTATGCAAATCAAAACATGCAAGTGGCGGCATCCAAACAGACTGATATTCAGGGGCGTGTTGAATTTCAAAATATTGTAGCCGCCGCAAGAATAAACGAAAAACCGACAGCGGTTGAAGGAGTTGACGATCTTGTTGAAACAAAGCCGATAGATTCTCAAAAAGAGCATGAAAAAGAGGGCGCCGAGGAGCAAAGCGGAGAAAAAGAAGAAGAGACTCTTAGGCGCTATAAAAAGATAAAAGAGAATCTTGAAAAAAATGAGCTTTTTGAGTCTCTTCCATACCATATACTTGACATTAGAGTTTAGTTATCGATAGATACTTTTTAAGCGCCGACAAAGTATCATGTCTCTCATTCAATAGGATTTAGGTAAAAGATATGAATAAATTCAAAGAAATCATTCAAAATATTGATAAAGAGAGGTTTTTAACCGGTGCGGCTTTAATCGCGGCGGTTATATTTGTCGGCTGGATTGACAGTTTTATTCTTATTTGGGCGCTGTTGGGAATAGCTTATCTTTTTTCGTTTTATGAAGCCATGAAACTTTTTGATATAGATGATAACGCACTTTACGCTTACGGAGCGCTTTTATGGATAGTTTCTCTATTTTATATAAATCCCGATGATCTCTTTTTTTTAGCGCTTATCATCTCTTTGTCTTGGATGGTTTATAAAAATAGCGTCGAGCTTAAAAAAATATATATCTTTTTATATCCGAGCGCATCTTTTTTATTTCTTCTCGCACTATATAAAGGCTTTGGAATAGATGCGATGATATGGCTTATTATTGTTGTCGCCCTCACCGATACGGCAGCGTATTTTACCGGTAGAGCGCTAGGGAAAACCCCTTTTAGTGCGATCTCTCCGAAAAAAACGCTTGAGGGCGTAGTTGGAGGAGTGCTTGTCGCTACCGCAGCGGGTTCGATTTACGGAGTCTCCTTCGTATCTCCCGTTTTGGCGGTTTTGATTTCGTTTTTAGTAGCCGTATCTTCGATATTCGGCGATCTGTTTGAGAGTTTTTTAAAAAGAAGAGCCGGTGTTAAAGATAGCGGAAATGTGCTTCCCGGACACGGCGGCGTGCTCGATCGGCTTGACGGATATCTTTTCGGCGCCGTTTTAATGGTTATACTCCTTAGAGGTCTTGCTTGATTATTTTAGGCTCTACCGGTTCTATCGGAGTAAACGCGTTAAATATAGCCAGAAAATTCGATCTCGGCATAGATGTATTGGTCGCGGGCAACAATACGGATCTTTTAAACAGACAGATAGAGGAGTTTAAGCCTCGTTTTGTGGCGGTGGCAAATAAAGAGGCTGCAAAAAAAATAAAGCATGAAAATGTGTATTATTCAAATGAGGGTATAAAAGAGACTATACAAAAAAGCGATAGCGATTTAGTTGTTAATTCGCTTGTGGGTTTTGCCGGATTAGAGCCTACGATCGAATCTATCAAATGCGGCAAAAGGGTCGCTCTTGCAAACAAAGAGAGTCTCGTGGTCGCGGGATCGTTTATAGATATGGAAAAAATCACCCCGATAGATAGTGAACATTTCGGACTCTGGTATCTTTTGCAAGATAAAACCATAGAAAAAATGACTATTACCGCAAGTGGAGGTTCATTTAGGGACACTCCTTTAAAAATGATTGAAAAGGCAACCGTAAAAGAGGCTCTTTCTCATCCAAACTGGTCTATGGGAAAAAAAATAACGATCGATAGCGCTACCATGACAAATAAATTATTTGAGCTTCTTGAGGCAAAATGGCTTTTTGGTATAAATGATTTGGACGCCATTATCGAAACAAAATCGATTATTCATGCACTTATAGATTTTAAGGACGGATCAACGACGGCGCATATCGCAAATGCCGATATGCAACTGCCGATCGCTTATGCGATTTTAAAAAAGGTGGAGGAACGGATATTAAAGCCGGTAGATCTTGTTGAGATAGGAGAGCTGGAGTTTAGAAAAATCGACCCCGTTCGTTACCCGATCTGGGAAATAAAAGAGGAGATTTTAAAAAAGCCGTATCTTGGAGCGGTAATCAACGCCGCAAACGAGGTGGCGATATCGCAATTTTTTGAAGATAAAATAAATTTTTTAGATATATCGAAAAAAACGCTAAAAGCTTATAAAAAGTTTGAGGATTTTAAACCTTCGTCTCTTGAAGATATTTTCCGAATCGACCGGCTTGTTAGAGAGTTTGTCGGAAAAACGAACTAAATTTCAGGCATGCTTTAAAGTATGCCTGAAATAAAACGACAGATATTTTTCTATCTTTTAAAAGTATTATATACTCTTTGAAGATCTTCGTAGGAGATCTCGCTGTTTTCCGTGATAAAAGTTATGGCTTCATAAGGATCTTCGTCCGTTACCGCCAACGCCTCCTCAAGCAGTGACGCTAAAGCGTCATCATCGAGGTTATCTAACTCAAGTTCGCTTAATGTGCCTAACAGTTCTAGTTCTTCAACAGTCATATCTGTCCCCCTCTCAAGGTTTTTGTATTTTAAATTTATAGTACTTATAATTTTTACTATATTTTTGTTTATCGGCATAAACAAAGATTAGTTTAGCCTATCAAACAAAAAATTTCATAAAAATTTATAAGTAAAATAGAATTTGA
>JALWKJ010000065.1 GCA_027081495.1 Campylobacterales bacterium
TTTTATCGCCGGACACGATGAGATAGAACTCGGAACGGACGCCGATGAAGCGGCGTCTTTATTTAAAGTGATCCTGGAAAATTTGATGCAAAAAGATGTCAAAATAGTCATAACCACCCACCACAAGAGACTATCGTCCATGATGGCCGCTCATCCCGATGTCGAACTTTTAGCGGCGATTTACGATCAAGTTCGTCAAAAACCGACTTTCGAGTTTCTACACGGCAGTATCGGAAAAAGTTACGCATTTGAAACGGCGCTTCGTTACGGCATATCCAACGCTCTTATAGAAAAAGCGAAAAAGGTTTACGGAGAAGATAAAGAAAAATTAAACGACCTTATACAGACAAATATCGATCTTGAATTGAAAACCAGAAAAAAACTTCAAAACTTAAAAAAAGAGTTGGAAAAAACGAAGAAATTAAATGAACGACTGCAAATTCAAAAAGATGAAGCAAGAGACATCTTAAACGAAAAAAAATCGCAGCTGGAATTAGAGTATCAAAAAGCGATAGATGAAGCCAAAAGAGCCGCAAAGAGCGATGATAAAGCTCAAATACACAGACTTTTAAACAAAGCTCACAAGAAAAAAACCGATGTAACAAAAGAGATTATATCAAAAATTCAAAAACCTTTAGAGGTGGGAAACTTCGTAAAATATAAAAATACTAAAGGAGAGATCTTATCCTTGAAAAAAGATGAAGCTTTGATTTTAAGCGAAGGTATTCGACTTAGAGTTCCCGTAAGCGAACTAAAACTTTGTCAAAATCAGAAAAAAAGAGTTGTAAAAGCGAAAACGAAAATAAAAATAGAAAAACCGGTTAACTCCTCCGTCAAATTGGATCTGCACGGTTTAAGATCCGAAGAAGCGATAGAAAAACTCGACTATTTTCTTTCAAACGCTCTTATAACCGGTTATGACGAAGTTTTGATTTATCATGGCATTGGAAGCGGAAAACTCGCATATGCGGTCAAGGAATTTTTAAAAAAACATCCAAAAATTAAATCCTTTACCGATGCTCCGCCGAATATGGGCGGTATGGGCGCGACGCTAGTGAAACTTTGATGTTTACGCAAAAACAGATAAAAAAATATAAGCGAACCAAATACACAAGAGAGCTTGAAAAATTTTTAAATAGAGTTGTCGGGTTTGTATTAAAAAACGAAGAGTTGGAAAAAGAGAAATTTTCGGAATATATCGATCAAATTTTCAAACCTCTTGAGAATATCGAAAAAGTTTTAGTAAATAGTCCTTATCTTCGTCATCTTGAAGAGTTTGTAGAAAAATGCGCCAATCTACCTAGAAGCGATATGGATATGGACGAGATAAAAAAAGAGATTCTTCACGGCGCCAACAGGCTTCAAAAAACAAAACGAAAACAAAATAACAACTCAATTAAACACAAAGGCAAATATCATGACTGAAAATTTAAAATTGGGCGTGTTTAATAAACTAAAAATCGAATCTAAAAGCGATTATGGACTCTATTTGAGCGACGCAAAAAAAAATAGAGTTTTACTCCCGAATTTCTATGTCCAAAACAGCATGAGCATAGGCGATTTGATCGATGTTTTCATATATAAAGACTCCGAAGATAGGATCGTGGCGACAACGCAAAAACCCTACGCTATGCGGGGTGAATTCGCATATTTACAAGTAACCGACATTACGCCTTTTGGAGCTTTTGTTGACTGGGGATTGCCAAAAGAGCTGCTTGTACCTAAAAAAATGCAAAAAAATCCTCTAAAAATCTCCGGTAAATATATTTTTTATATCACATACGACGCGTTAACCGATCGTCTGGTCGCGGATACGAGAATAGGCAGATATCTCAAAAACGATCTGTCGTTAATGCGAAATCTAAAAACGGTGGATATACTTATAATCGCGAAAACACCGCTTGGATATAAAGTTATAGCCGATAATCTCTTTGAGGGCATGATCTATCACAATGAAATTTATAGAGATATAAAAATCGGAGAAAAGACAAAGGGCTTTATAAAAAAGATTCGAAAAGACGCAAAAGCGGATATCTCTCTAAACCCCGTCAAAAAGGAGAAAGAGGATTTTGCGAAAGAGCAAATTCTCTCCCTTCTTAGTCAAAACGATTTCTCTTTGCCCTTTACATACAAAAGCGATTCAAACGAAATACGGCGATTTTTCGCGATCAGCAAAAAAGCTTATAAAAAAGCCCTTACCGATTTACTAAACGAAAATAAAATCCGACTGACCGAAAACTCTATCACTTTACTCAATCCTGATGATAAATGATTTCCGTGCTATTTCCTTCACCTGCCCAGATTTTTCCATGATCTCCGTAAACTTCGACTTTTTTCACACCGTCAACTCCTATGCTGTAACCGTTTGAATCAACGCTTCCGGCGACTATATTGTTTTTAAGTATGACTTTATATAAATTCGCGTTCCAGCAGGCAAAAGCCAAACCGCCGTTGTTAGAGAGATCATTGTTTTCTAAAGTAATAAAACCGAAATAAAAATAGGAATAACCGGTATAAACCACTCCCGCTTTTCCCTCCGTCGAATCGCTCGCACCGTTATAGTTTATATCGTTATATCTATACAAAACATTATGAGCCGAAGGTGACTTGGCTCCGGCAACACGATTGTCATGAAAATAATTCCCCGCGATTTCCGCATCCGCCGTTTGGCTAAAATCGAGTCCGTAGTTATTATTGTCATACGCTTCATTTGAGTAAATAAGAGCTTTTGAACGACTATAGAAATTTCTTATTTTTACATCTATCCCGAGAAGCTGTCCGTAACTTACGCAAAATCTTATCGTTACTCTCGGCTCCGCCAAATAATCTTTTGTCAAAAACGATATTCCGGCTCCTTGGGCGGCGTCGAAATTTCTAGCTTCTATAAACTCCGCTAAAACATTTCCCTTCATCCTATAGGCGCTTATTCCGTTTAGTGAATCATGATTTCCCTCAACGGTAAAATTTCTTAAAACGATATTTTTGCCTTCAAGTTTTACGGCGGAACTTTTATGGTTGCTAAGTATGGTTTTGCCCATCCCCGCCCCCTCTAAAATAGTATTATCTTTTACCGTTACGCCCTCGTTTGTTTCTATCGTACACTCTTTCATGACAATTTTGCCGCCTTCGGGAGGAATATTTTCAAGAAGATTTTCCAATTCGCTCTCATCGCAACTTTGCATATAATAGATATTTTTATCCGATATGTTAAAATCGACAAATCCCCATTTCGGGTTTTTAAGAGCTATACACTCTTTTGTTTTAAGCCGGTAAAACTCCCCTTCTTTACAGGGATTTTGACGCGGAATATTTTCATACGGATCTTTTAAACTATTTTTAGGTTGATCTAAATCATCTTTTGAGTCCGTCTGGTCTGCGGTTGTAGATTCTACCGCGCCCTTTTCCTGCGGTAACGGCGATTTTGAACTAACGGAACCACAGCTCAAGAGAAAAAATGGTATTATTAGAAAATAAAATTTGTTCATTATAGTTTACCTTATTTTGGTGAGATACGGGACTTATACTATATCATACAAAATTAAATTATATGTTAAAAAGGAATCATATGAGAAAGAGTTCGTCAAGAATTAGCTACTTTCTTTCACAACCCCATCAACCGTTTTTCGCACTGGGAATAATAAGCGCGATAATTTTTATGTTGGTTTTTTTACTGAGTTTTAAAGGCATAGTCGTTTTGAATACGACTCCAAATACTCTTCATGCCTATTCGATGCTTTTTATCGTGTTTACTCCGTTTTTTCAAGGTTTTTTACTTACGACATATCCTAGATTTAACCAATTTCCGCCGCTTGAGCAAAAAATTTATACAACCAATTTTACGCTTTTGTTTGTCGGTGCGATTCTCTTTCTAATAGGACTTTTTATATGGATAGGCTTTTTGTATATAGGTATGTTCTTGCTCTTTTGCAATCAATTATATACGCTTTTTGTTTTTTATCAAATTTACAAAGTCTCTATATCGCCTCAAAAATATGACCAATTCTGGATATTGCTCTCTTTTGCGTCGGGAGTCGTTTCAAATCTGATTTTCATAATCGCTTTGATCGTTGATTCATCCATGATGCAAGAGCTTGCTAAAAAATCGGGGGTTTACCTTTATCTTATATTTGTCGCGCTCTCGGTAGGACAGAGAATGATACCTTTTTTCTCTCATGTAAGCGTAGATAAAAACACTAAAATATTAAAAATCGTCTATATTTTATTTATCTTGGGAGTTTTAACCGATATATCTCCTTTTGCATACGGATTTGTTTTTTACTATATAGCCGGTATATTTTTAGCAAAAGAGATATATAGATGGAAACTTCCGTTTAAAAAAGCCGAACCGATTCTTTGGATACTTCATTTAGCGATTTTCTGGCTGCCGGCGGGACTTTTGATCGGCTCTATCGTCGATATGGCGGCGGTTATCATGAATAAAGATTTCATTTTTGCGGGACTTCATCTAGTGGCGCTCGGTTTTATTACCACCGTCCTCATAGGCTTTGGTACTCGCGTAACGCTTGGACACTCGGGAAACTTGATGATCATAGATAATTTGACAAAAGCGCTCTTTTATATGACTCAAATAGTCGTATATATGCGTCTTCTTTATTCTCTTACGCAAACCGGATTTTTATTTGATATAACGGCGGCGCTGTGGATCGCTCTTTTTGTCGCATGGTCTTTTAAATATATGCCGATACTTCTTTTTGGAAAGAAGATAACCCCTTAGGTTCTTCTACTCTCCGAAAATTATGATTTCATAAATATTTCGTTTTTTGACAAGCGAGTGTCTCGCGGCTACGCTTCCTTGTCTTTGATGTTTTGAAAGCTCGACTTTAAGATCTTCAATCTCTTGTTCCATTTGATCAATCTGATCTTTAAACTGTAAAATTATATCGACCCCGGCCAAATTTACCCCAAGATCTCTTGTCAGCCTTAAAATCATATTTATACGATCTATGTCTCTTTGCGAATAAAGACGCATCTTCCCCCCCGTTCTTGAAGGCGTAACCAACCCTTCTCTTTCATACTGCCTTAGAGTCTGAGGATGAATGTTAAGCGCCTTTGCTACAACGCTTATAAGATAGACCGGCTCGTCATACCCGTGCATATATTATCTCCTTTATAGTTTTTAAATTCGTCATGAAGGAAGTTTCTCTTCCATTAATTTTACCAGTTCTTTATCAAGATCATCTATTTTTGGAAGATTTACATTTAAAACAAGATATAAATCTCCCATTTTTTTTGTTTTTCTGTCTATAATTCCCTGCTCTTTTACTCTAAGCTTTTGTCCGCATTTTATACCTTTTGGCACCTTTACGGTTATCTCTTTATGCAATGTTTTAACGGGTATTTTTCCCCCAAAAAGAGCGGTTTTTAAAGATATTCGTATCTCTTTTGTCAAATTGTTTCCATCTCTTTTATACTCGGGGCTTGAAGCTACATTTACTTTTATATACAAATCTCCCGATCTCGATCCGCTTTTTTGACCTTTGCCTCTGACTCTAAGCTTTTCTCCGCTTTTGATACCTGCCGGAATTTTAATATCAAAACTCTCACCTCTTACATTTACGGAGTATTTTCCTCCAAGAGCCGCGATATTAAAAGGTATGGTAATACTTGTTTCAAGATCCAGATTCGGCTGTGAATATCCGCCGCCGCCAAATCCTCCATAGCTTCCCCCAAAACCGCCTTGAGAACTACTAAAACCGCCGCTAAAACCGCCAAATCCTCCGCCCCCGAAAATCGATCGAAGAATCTCATCCAAATCCGCCGAGCCTTGAGCACCCGCAAAATCATGAAAGCTCTGTCCTCCGAACATATTGTCTCCGACTTGATCGTATTGCCGTTTCTTTTCGGGATCGCTCAATATTTCGTAAGCGGCGTTTACCTCTTTGAACTTCTCCTCCGCTTCGGGCGATTTATTTATATCGGGATGATATTTCCTTGCTAGTTTTCTATATGCTTTTTTTATTTCGTCCGCCGACGCATTCTCTGAAACACCGAGTGTTTCATACAAACTTTTACTCAATCTTCACTCTCCATATCTGTTTTTATAACTATTATAGCACAAAACTTTAGTCTATGTCAATCAAGTTAAAACAAATATCGCATATAGTTGTTTTATCCGTTCAAAAGGTAATCCGCTCTTTTTTGTAGATCTCTTAATATATTTACGAT
>JALWKJ010000066.1 GCA_027081495.1 Campylobacterales bacterium
CATAAGAGATCGGCCAATCGCTTACATTTGCCCCCTTTATCTCTCCAAATTCACTCAATAGTCTAAAATCTTTCGGATGGAGTCTATGAAAAAATCCGCTCATGAAATTGGAAGATCCGCCGACGATATTTCCGTTCCAAAAATCCCAGCCTGATTGATAGGTAGGCGTCGTCGTCCATTTACCGTTGCTATCTCTGCTTTCTATTACATGATACTCTTTATCTAAAGGCGGCGTCGTTACGCTTCTTCTGCAAAAAGCTATCTCGTCTTTGGAAAAATCGCCCTCTTTATAAAAATCGCCCTTTTCCAAAACAACCACTTTCGCCCCGGCTTGGCTTAATTCATACGCTATAGGCGAAGCTCCGGCGCCGCTTCCGACTATACAAATGTCATATTTCATAAAAGCTTTCCGAATCTAACGACGGGTGTCGGAACTCCAGGTTTGTGATTTAGACTTTTATATCCTTTTTGTCCGACATTGCCGCCATATATCGGGTCGCTTAAAAGCGCTTCAAAAGTATAGTTTAAAAGCGTAGATATCCAGTTTTGCCCAAACGAAGTCTGTGAAAATTCTTGCAAAATCGACTCTTTTTTATCTTTTTTCAAATCACTCTTCCACCCTCTTCTTACTATCTCGTCAACTCCGTCAAAAATAAATCTCAAATCACCTTTGTCAAACGAACTATCAAAACTAACGATTTTCAGATATCTCGCCGATTTTATCTCTCTAGCGGAGGGAAACGGCGGATTTTTCGGAAATAGATGCTCTTGTACGCTTTGGATTATCCGCCATCTATCCTCTTTTTTATCACTATATAACGAAGAGCCGATCGCCGCTGAACTTATAGTTAAAAATTCTCTTCTATTCATGATCATCCTTTTGACTAAAATCTCATTTTTCGGAGGGTTTTATTTAGTTATTATATCAATTATATGTGTAGTAATAATGTAACATTTTTGAATTATTTTCATTTTTTACAATTTACTACACAGTTTCTACACAAGATTTTATTATAATTTGCCATATCAAAAAACAAGGAGATCTACAATGGTATTAAAAACAGCAAAAGCGCTTTTTATAGGTTTACTACTGACTTTTGGAGCTATGTCGCTGCAAGCCGATACAAACGAGCTTAAAAATGTTACAACCGAAAAAGTTTTAAAAACAAACTGCACCGCGGCAAAATGTAAAGACGGTAAATGCGCCAACGCGAAAGCCGGCAAATGCCAAGCAGGTAAATGCGGTCAAGGAAAAAATATGGATACCAAATCGATGAAATGTCAAAGCGGTAAATGTGAACATGCGAAAAAAGCGCCCGCGATGAAATGCCAAGCCGGTAAATGCGGTCAAGGAAAATAACGCACTTTAAACTTAAACAGAGAAAATCATAACTTTCTCTGTTTCTGCTTCAATGTAAAATATTATTTACTCTTTTTAGTTACTTTATAATCGAGTCCTCTGAAATATATGATTCTCGAATAAGCAAATTTAAAGCAATTAAACTTATTTTAGAAATTTCCGATTTTGTATGTATCGATCATCGTATCGAAATAAATCGATTTACATAAAAAATTGTCAAATAATTTTTTGCGTAAACGATATTTAACAAAGGAGTGTTATGAAAAATTTAGTTTTAGCTTCGGTTTTGGCTATAGGCGTACTAGCGATGAGTGGTTGCAGCATCAAAAAAGCCGGTTGCGGCTGCGGTTGCAGCGCGCCGAGTTATCCGTCGTGTGTTGCAAAGCCTGCTTGCGGTTGCAAGTAAACTTAAGAGATAGCTTCGGCTATCTCGGTTACTGTCGCTTTATCTACTAAAAATCTAACATTCTTTATCTTTTTTATTAAACTATTAAACTTTTTTTTGAAAATACCGATCTATCATCATATCGGCCGATTATTTTGAATATTATTTTTCGGAAATTTTTATAACTTTTTCTGAAACTAAAAGTTACATTAAGGTATGTTTTTTATTATCTTGGTCTATAAAGTTGCTATTTTATAGCTTTTTTGGTAAAGTATATTTACCCATTTTATATTATAAGGAGAGAAAGATGAAAAAGATGGTTGTAACTCTTGCACTGGTTTCGGCAATGTTCGCGATAAGCGGTTGTACGATAAAAACCGCTGCTACAAAAACAGTCAAAACACCGGTATGCGCCGGATGTGAAAATCTTCCCGAATGTGTTCCCGGACCTTACGGCGACTGCATTAAAAACTAAGTAGAGGCAAACACCTCTACTTTCCGGTATATAACTGTCTGGGTCTCGCTATTTTTGAGAGCGGATCTTTTTTAAACTCTATCCACTGCGCTATCCACCCTACGGTTCTTCCTATGACAAATATCGGCGTAAACATATTTCTCGGAATTTTTAACGCATAGAGAACGACTCCCGAATAAAAATCTATATTCGGATAAAGATTTCTGCTTATAAAATAGTCGTCGTTTAAAGCGATTTGCTCTATTTCATGAGCAATCTCAAGAAGTTTCGCATCCATTTTCATCTCATCTTTTAATCTATCTTGAAGTTTTTTTAAAACCTTGGCTCGCGGATCAAAATTTTTATATACCCTGTGTCCAAAACCCATAAGGCGAAAAGGATCATTTTTATCTTTGGCTTTTTCGATGAATTTCGGTATATTTTTTACATCGCCTATCATCTCTAGTTGCGCGATAACAGATTCGTTGGCTCCACCATGCGCTCTTCCCCAAAGAGCTGAAATCCCGGCGGAAATGGCTACATACGGATGAGCTCCCGTAGATGCGACTCCTCTTACCGTAGTTGTGGAAGCGTTTTGTTCATGATCTGCGTGAAGAGTAAAAATCGTATCAAGAGCGTCTATCTCTACCTGTTTTATCTCCAACTCGCCCTCTGAAGTGATTTTCAACTTATCATGAGGATATGCGCGCATCATGTACAAAAAATTTTCACTAAAACTTTTTGAAATATTTGGATATATCAAAGGAATTCCCAAAGAGTGTCTATACGCAAAAGCAGCAAGTGTCGGAATCTTAGCTATGATTCTCATCGCCATTTCATGATATTCGGCTTCGTTGTTTATGTCTAAATGTTCATAATAAAAAGACGCCAAAGCCGAAACGGAAGATGAAAGTATCGACATAGGATGAGCATTGTCCGGAAAACTGCCTATGAGATTTGTCAATCCTTCATGAACGAAACTTCTATGACGAATCTCGAGATCAAACTCCAAAGCCTCTTTTTTATCGGGCAGCCTGCCTTTTAAAAGCAAAAAACAGACTTCTAAATATGTATATTCATTTGCAAGATTTTCAATCTCGATACCTCTATAAAGAAGCTCTCCTTTATCGCCGTCGATAAAAGTTATCTTAGACTCGCAACTAGCGGTCGATGTAAATCCCGGATCATAAGTAAACATTCCCGTATCTTTATAAAATGTTCGAATATCCGCGACATCAGGACCTCTTGAAGCTCTTAAAACGGGGTATTCATAGGTTTTACCATTTCTGTTATCCGTAACGGTTATGCTTTTTTTTAACATAATTTATCTCCAAAAAAGTTAAGTTTAAAATTATACTAAAACTAGACTGTAAATTATGGCATTAAACTTTTTTTCAGAGAAAAAAGTACTAAAATCGTTTTCTGAAAAGGATTGTTATTGTCGTCGCTAACCATTAAAAATAAATTCTCTTTTATACGAGTAACTCCTTCAAAATTATCCAGTATCCATCCATCCTTCGTCGATGCGTTTAGCAATTCGCGAGTTTCGCAAATCCCTCTTTTTATATCGTTTAAACTGATTTTATAAATACTCAAGTATATATCGGGTGACGGAAAAAGATCAAAATCCCGCCCGATAGCCAAAAGCGTCTCGTCGTCTATCGTTTCAAGTTCGGTTATGGCTATATTTGGATTGCTTTTTTTGATAAAACAGATTCTTCCTTTTTGATTATAAAGCCCATGATAGCCGGTTTTGGTTCCTTTTAAAGCAAATTCAGCAGTTGTTATCATACCGTATTTTTTCGTCGTCGTCACCGATTCCAACATAGAGTTTCTACCTCTATAAAGTCTTTTATCCAAAAGTTCTTTGGGAAGTTTTTTTAGATGCAAATCTCTTTTTATATCATCAAGATTTCTCTCTTTTTTCGCTATCTCTTTACCTTTTAAATCAAATTCCAAAATTCTCGGATTATTCTCAAAAGAGATCAAAAGAGATTTTTTCCCCTCTTTATCGACAACAAGGCTCATCCCTTCGCTATCGCTCTTTTTTATAAAAAATTTATGCCCGTATCTATCTTTTAAGCGAACCGCATAAAGGGACTTAAGAGAAGATATTTTTTTATCTTTGATTAAAATCTTAAAAGCAAAGAGTCTAGATCTGTCGCTTAACATATAGAGTATCGAGTCGTCTTTATCGTAAGCCAAAGCGGAAATTCCAAAAAACTTCTCGCCGCCGACGGAGTTTAAATCCAAAATATAGCTATTTTCTATTTTAATTTTATAATCTATATCGGCTCTGTTTTTTGGAGATATATCAAAATGAATCAGTTTCGCAAAAAGCCCCGAAAAAGCAAACGCTAAAATTAAAAACGGCTTTATGAGCATATTTTTCTAACGACGGCGGAACAAATACTAAGTCCAAAAGCTCCCGTAACTCCTACAAACGAACCCAACCCTTTACACAAAGCGGGCTCGGGCGAATAAACGACATTAAAATCACCTTTAAATCCGCTTTTTTTGAGTTCATAGCGAAACTTTTTCGCCAGCGGATCACCTCTGGTTTTCCAGATAGAGACAAACTCTATTTTTGTAGGATCGAGTTTTTTTGCCCCGCCGGTAGCGCTTATGAGTTTTTTATGGGTTTTATGCGCTACGGCGACTTTTGCTTTCATATCGTCTATGGCGTCTATTACGAGATCATAAGGAGAAAAATCAAACTCTTCACACCATAAAGGCGTTATCTTTTCTCTTATCGGAGTTATAGAGGGATAAAGTTTTTTCATCTGCTCCACTTTGATAGAACCGATATTTTCACTTCCTATCTGTCGATTTTGATTACTCTGCTCAAAAACATCAAAATCGACAACGGTAACATCCCTCAAACCGCTTCGCATCAGACAATCAAGACAAAATCCTCCGATACCTCCGACCCCAAGAAGTAAAACTTTCGCTTCTTGAAGCTTTTGGAAATCATCTCCCAAAAGCAGCTTTATACGAGCGTATCTCATATCCACCTCTTTAAAGCTTTTATATCCTCATACGATGTCATATCCAAATGTATCGGGGTGATAGATACAAATCCCTTATGTACCGCTTCAAGATCGCACATATGCTCTTCTCCTCTTCTATCCCATTCAAACGCGGGAAGTCCTATCCAGTAAAACTCTTCGCCTCTTGGATTTCTATGCAAATGAGCGCTGTTTGCGTAAATCCTTTTACCGGCGTTTGTTATCTTATAACCTTTACATTCGCTTTTTGGAATCGGAGGGACATTTACATTTAAAAGTTTTCTCTCACCCAAAGGAAAATCTTCGTTTAATATCTTCAAAGCCAAATCTTTTGCGACCTCGGCGGCCAAATCATAACCGAAATCGAAAATATTTTGACACTTGTCTTTACAAACCTGAGAGATAGCCATAGACGGTATCCCTTGCAATACCCCCTCCATAGCGCCGCCGACCGTTCCGCTATATGTGATGTCTTCTCCCATGTTCGAGCCTCTGTTTATGCCGCTTACGATTAGATCCGGTTTTTGACCGTTCGCAAAATGAGCGTTTAACGCTAAAAAGACGCAATCGGTCGGAGTTCCGTCGTCAAGTTTATAAAAATCGTCGTCTATCTCTATAAAACGCAAAGGTTTTGATAGCGTCATGCTATGCGCGCATGCGGATTTTTCCGAAGTCGGAGCGGTTATAATCACTCTTGCTATCTCTTTAAGAGAGTTCGCAAGCGCAATCAATCCTAAACTCTCAAATCCGTCGTCGTTTGTTATAAGTATGGTCTTCTTTTTGTTCATGAAGATATTATAGCATATAAATTTTTTATATAAATATCCGATCTACACAAAAGGCAATACCCTAAAATTACCGGGAGGAACTGGATGTTATCATTTGTAAAAAAAGAGCGGCAAGAAGACAACGGCATAC
>JALWKJ010000067.1:0-18997 GCA_027081495.1 Campylobacterales bacterium
ATTTTTAGCGTCGGTTTTAAAGCCGAGTACGAGGAAGAAAAGGCGCTGGAAAATGCCGTAAATTTGTTAGAGAAGAAAAGAGTAGAGTGCGTATGTCTAAACAATATAAAGAAAAATCCTTTCGGAGGCGATCAAAACGAGATAACCATCATAACAAAAAACTCTAAAATAGATTTGCCGAAGGCGGATAAATTGACTATTTCTCTAAAGATTTTGGAGAGTTTGAAAAAAATCGGCGAGTGATGATAACGCAGCTTGCTCAGATCGCAAAAATCGACGCGCTTCTTTCAAAACTGTCGATAAAGCGTTTTAATGCGATTTTACCGGTAACCGTAGAAGTTTTACAAAAAAGCGAGCCCCAAAAGTATGATCTTAAAATCGGCGCTAAAGAGCTTAGCACAAAAAGCGCGATCGATTTGGAAGTAGGCAAAAAATATTGGGCGGTTATGGGAGAAAATATGAAAACGGGCACTATTTCTCTTTCAAAGCTTTTGAAAAATCCGGCATTTTTTCAAAAGGGCAAAGAGCCGATTTTCTTACCGGAAGTTTCGGCGCGGAAAATGATGGAGATTTTATCTTCGAAATCTCCCAAAGCGCATATGAAAACGATTTTTTTGAACCATTTGGGCAATGCCGGCTCCAAGCAGGAATTTATGACTTTGGCAAATATGATTTTAGCGCTTAACGAAAATATTTTTACGATGTTTTTAAAACATGAACAAAATAGGACTCTGTTTCAGTTTAAAAAAAGAGCTTCTCAAAGCCAAACTTCAAGTGAAGATGGTATTATTGATTTTTATGCCGCTTTTGAGCATATCGGTCCGCTTGAGGGGATCGTAGAGATAGACGATCGAATACGGCGGCTGACTCTATATCTTTATTATGAGCAGAGTTTGGAGTTTTTAAAAGAGGAATTGATTCATTTGGATTTTGAAACTAAAGTCGTTCACAAACAAAGAGTTATCTCTCCTTTATATGAGCCCGTCTCGTCACTTTTGGATCTGAAAGGTTGATTTTTATGAATGAATTAAAACATATAGCTATCATTATGGACGGAAACGGAAGATGGGCAAAGAAGCAGGGGTTTATGAAACGAATCGTAGGTCATGAAGAGGGAGCTAAAAGAGTACGAGAAATCACCATACACGCCTCAAACCTCGGTGTGAAATATCTAACGCTTTATGCCTTTAGCACCGAAAATTGGAAAAGACCCGAAGGAGAAGTCGGTTTTTTGATGAAGTTGATGGATCGCTATCTTAAAAACGAACTGTCTCTTTTTTTAGAAAACGATGTAAGGTTTGAGATTATAGGCGAAATATCGAAACTTCCAAAGGATTTACGGCAAACTATAGAGTTTACAAAAGAAAAGACCGCGCATTTTAAAGGTCTTACGCAGGTTTTGGCTGTAAATTACGGTTCGAAAAACGAGATCGTAAGAGCCGTAAATAAAGCGGTAAATGCCGGTATAGAAGTAGATGAACATCGTTTTGACGAACTTTTGGATACGGCGGGAATGGATCCGGTAGATATACTTATAAGAACCGGAGGAGAGAAGAGACTTTCAAATTATCTGTTATGGCAGGCGGCTTATAGCGAACTCTATTTTACCGATACGCTTTGGCCCGATTTTCATGTAGGGGAGCTGGATGAGATAATAAAAGAGTTTCATAAAACGCAAAGACGGTTCGGAGCTGTTAAATGATCTTTTTAGAAGGGGTTGTAGTAACGGTTTTCGGACTGCTTTTTGGTTCGTTTTTAAATGTATTGATACTTAGAATTCCAAAAGAAGAGAGTATCGTTTTTCCCGGCTCACACTGTTTTAAATGTAACAAAAAACTAAAATGGTGGCACAATATTCCGCTTTTATCATGGGTTTTATTGCGCGGGAAATGTTATTTTTGTAAAGAGCCGATATCCGTTCAGTATCCGATCGTCGAGGCTTTGAGCGCAGTGATATTCGCGTTGGTTTTTTATAAACTTCATGATATTTCGTTTTCGATCATATCGGGATTGGTATTTGCTCTGCTGCTTGGATTGTCTTTGATAGATTTTCGTTATAAAGCCGTTCCCGACAGTTTAAATCTTAGCGCTTTGTCTTTGGCTGTCATATCGTCGCCTTTCGTGTTGCAAAACTTCGTAAACGCGCTTCTTTTTGCGGGCGCTTTTTCTCTGCTTCGTTTTTATGTTTCCTATTTTGCGAAAAAAGAGGCTCTTGGAGAGGCGGATATCATGATAGCGGCGACCATAGGAGCCATGGTTGGATTGAAGCTTGGAGCGGTTGCGATATTTTTATCGGCGATTATCGCGCTTCCGGTTTTTATCATTATTCGCGAAAAAGATTTTGAAGTTCCTTTTATCCCTTTTTTGGCGCTTGCGCTTTTTATAGTCTATTTGGGTGAAGATTTTTTTTCTAATATTTTAGTAAAGCTGTATGGATAGAATTACACGATATATTTTGGCAAATTTTTCGCCGCTTTTTTTATCGCTTTTTTTGACGCTTTTTTTTCTGGTATCGGTGATTTTTTTTATTACCGTTTCAAGATTGACCGCTTTGATATCCGTCAGTTTTTTGGATCTGGGCGAAATATTTTTATATGCCGTGCCCGAAATATTTACATATACGCTTCCCGTGACATTTTTTATAGCCATCGCGATGACGATGTATAATATGTCAAAAGAAAACGAAATAATAGTACTTTTTGCGCTCTCTTTAAATCCCTTGAAAATTTTAAAAATATTTTTCTTTCTTTCTCTTTTTTGTTCGCTTTTTTTATTGGCAAACAGTATATTTTTTGTTCCTATTTCAAAACAGATGAGCGATAATTTTATCTCGCTTAAAAAGATGGAGGCGAAATTAAATATAAAAGAGAGCCAATTTGGACAAAAGTTTTCAAATTGGCATCTGTTCGTTCATTCAAATGCGAAAGATGTTTATAGCGATATAGTTTTATATCAAAAGGGAAAAGAGGGGAAAAACGATAAATTTATCTTAGCAAATAGCGCAAAGCTTGATCGAAACAACTCTCTTTTGAGTTTAAAGCTAAACGATGGAAAAGTATATGATCTTGGAAAAGAGAAATTAACGCAGGTTGATTACGAAAAATTGATGATGAGTTATAATCCAAAACTTCATGAGTTAAAAAGCAACAACATAATTCAATACTGGATGAAGGCGAAAGTGAGTAAAAAACGAGCCGCTAGTCTCTCTTTCGCACTGCTTGTAGCTCTTTTTCCTCTGGCTACATTTATGTTCGCTCTATCTTTTGGAATAGCTCATATGCGCCATCAAAAGCCAAGCGTGTATTTAAACAGTATGCTGGTTGTCATCTTTTATTATATAGCCATTTTTAATGTTGCCGACAGGTTTCCTCTTTACGGGACGCTGGGAGTTTTTTTATTTTCCGTTTTTATTTCGGCGCTCTTTTTTAAAAAAAGAGTTTTGGAGCGTTTTTGAGTATGCGCGTCAAAATGACTTTAAGTTACGACGGCAGTAAATTTTACGGTTTTCAAATTCAAAACAGCGGCGTGGCTACCGTCGCCAACAGACTTTGTGAAATTTTTGATTCTTTGGGTATAAAGAGTGATTTTGCGGCAAGCGGCAGAACCGACAGGGGAGTTCATGCCCTCTCTCAAGTGATTTCGCTTGATCTTCCTTCGTATTGGAGAGATTTGCGCCATTTAAAAAGATGTATCAACGAAAAAGCCCTGCCTTCAATATATATAGATAAAATCGAAGTTGTCGATAAAGATTTTCATGCTAGATTTAGTGCGAAAAAAAGAGCGTATAGGTATGTGATATCCGATAAAAAGCCGAATGTTTTTTTATCAGATTATGTTCTTTTCGTAGAACCTTTTGATTGTTTAAAGATAAAAGAGAGTGTCGATATTTTTAAAGGAACGCATGATTTCTCATATTTCGCCAAAGAAGGTTCGGGCGTTTCGCACTATAAAAGAGAGATATATAAAACTAGATTTTATCGATTCGGGGATTTTTATATTTTTGGTTTTGAAGCCGACGGTTTTGTTCGTTCCCAGATTAGACTTATGGTTTCGGCTTTGTTGAAGGTCGGTTTCGGTAAGTTGGATATAGATGATCTAAAAGATCAATTATCGCTTAAAAAATCTATTGTGAGAGATCCCGTAGAGCCTAACGGATTATATCTTAGTCGTATTTGGTATTGATTTAATTGATCTCAACTCCTCCGAAAAGATCAAAAACAGCTATTTTACTCTAAGAAGCAATTTTTTTTAACTCGATCTGTTTAAGGGTGTACATCGCCAGCAAATCTTCGTTATCAAGATTTAATTTTTTACAAAGTACTCCAAGTTTTAGGATTTGATACTCATCGTAATTGTTCTTCTTAAGATAAGATATCGCCGATGGAGTCTTGTTGATTTCTGCTGCAATCTCTTTGTTTGATACTTTCATATTCTTTCCTGTGTTGATTTTGTTATACTCCTAAATCGGTGTTTGATAGTTTTTGTTTAGCGGTTTTAGGTAAATAGTGTAAATTTCAGGAATAATTTACTTTGCATGCTGTATTTTATAACTATTTGTTACATAAAAGTTACTATTTTAAAGTGCGTGCAATTTATCATGAGATTAGACAACTACCTATATAAACACGGTTTTACCGATAGCAGAAACAGAGCCAAAGAACTTATACTTAATGAAAAAGTATCAGTCAACAGTAATATAATAACTAAAGCATCCTTTAATATAGATAATAATTTACCCGTTGATATCGAAATTTTGCAAGAAAATATCTATGTTGGACGAGGAGCGGAAAAACTCAAGTCTTTTCTCGATACTAACGACATTAAAATTAAAAATTCATACGCTCTTGATGTAGGCAGCAGCAGGGGTGGATTTGTGCAGATTTTACTACAATTCGGCGCTGAATGCGTAACTGCCGTAGATGTAGGAACGAATCAACTCCATCCCCTTTTAAAAAGAGATGAAAGGGTTGTCAGTTTTGAGCAAACGGATATCAGAGACTTTAAAAGTTCAAGGCTTTTTGATTTGATAACTTGCGATGTCTCTTTTGTAGGGATAGAGTATATTATGAAAGATTTGGATAGACTTTCAAAAAAAGATATCCTCATTCTTTTCAAACCGCAGTTTGAAGTCGGAAGAGATGTTAAAAGAAATAAAAAAGGCGTCGTAAAAGACCAAAAAGCGATTATGTCGGCAATCGAGAAATTTCAAGCTCGCGCCTATGAGCTTGGTTGGAATTTGATTGTAAAAGAGTATTGTAAAGTAAAAGGTAAAGAGGGCAATGTTGAAATCTTCTACCATTTTCAAAAATGAAAATATCGACGCGATAGCGATCGGAGGCTTTGACGGTATGCACAGGGCGCATCAATATCTTTTGTCGCATCTTGGTAAAAACGGGGCGCTGTTGGTTATAGAAAAAAAGCAAAAATTTTCTCTAACTCCATCAAAGCATCGCTGTTTATATACCGATTACGGTTGTATCTTTTTGGAGTTTGAAAAGATCAAGGATATGAGCGTCGATGATTTTATCCTCTTTTTAAAAAATAGCTTTAGATCGCTTAAAAAGATAGTCGTGGGATACGATTTTCGTTTTGCGAAAAATAGAAGCGGCACGCCCGAGGATTTAAAAAAATTAAAAAATATCGATCTTATAGTAGTAAAAGAGCAAAAAGCGGATCAAATTCCAATTCATGCAAAAGTTATTAAAGATTTTCTAAAAGAGGCAAAGATTGATAAAGCCAATGAACTTTTGGGAAGAGAGTATTCTATAACGGCAAGAGTGATTCGGGGTCAAGGGCTTGGTAAGAAGAGATTATACGCTACTCTTAATCTTTTTACCGATAGATTTTTCATTCCCAAAGAGGGAGTTTACATAACATCGGCAAAAATCGGTAAAAGAGAGTATCCCTCTTTGACTTTTATAGGAAACAGGCTTTCGACCGATTCGAAATTTTCTATAGAGACTCATATTTTAGATGAAAAAAATATCGTTGATATTGATGAACTTACCGTTTCATTTTTGCGATACTTAAGAGAAAATCGCAAGTTTGATTCGCTAGATGAGCTTAAAAGCGAAATCTCAAAAGATATAAAAGAGGCAAAAAAGTTTTTTAAGTTTTGATTTTATCCTTTTTTTGTCGATACATTTTTTTATCGACGATTTCAATGATATCTTGAAATTTATCACCGGCTTTAAATTCGCAAATGCCGTATGATATCTTCACTTTAAATGTGTTGCCTTGATATATAAATAGTTTTTTCATTAATTGCGTCGAGAGATTTTTTGTCTGCTCAAGAAGCTTTTCATAAGCGCTTTCAAAGGATATGACTAAAAATTCATCTCCTCCGTATCTGATAGTATGGGCGTTACTCAATTTTTTTGTAAGTTGAGCTATCATAGCGAGAACTTTATCGCCCGTAACATGCCCGTATGTGTCGTTAATCTCTTTAAATTTGTCAATATCGATAAAGATTATCGTGCCGTTTTTTATAAATTTCTCATCTATCAAAAATTTTTCAAAAAGCCATTTTCTGTTATATACTTTTGTTAGTTCATCCATATATACCTGCTCTTCAAGCATCGATATTCTGCGGTTTAACTCTTTCATCTGTTCTTGAACTCTATTTAAAAGTTTTGAATCCTGTTCGTTTATGGCTGTGGTAGCAAGGTCGATATTTTCTTGTAAAAGCTTGGTGTTTTCTTTTGTGTTTTTCTCGATTTCATATACTTTATGTAAAGTGATATCAACCGTATCGTTTTTAAGTTTTTCGAGGTCGATTGAGATATTATGCTCTTGTGCTTTTGTCATGAAAGTGTTTTTAAATAACTCGGGAGTGACGATATCAAATTTTCTTATCTCTTTAATAGTGTCGTTAGTGATAATTTTCAGTGAGCTTATATCCACTTTTTATCCTTCATAATGCTGTTTCTATGCTATTATATCGGCATATGAGGATTTTATTTAATATAAATAACTTATGATAATCGAGTTCTTTGAAAAATGATGTTTCTCTCAAACGCTTCACGGCGGGTCTCCAAAATTTGTTCCAAATTTTAACCCTGCCGCTGTAGATGTTATTCGAGAATCATATTTTTCAGAGAACTCGATCTATTATTTAGGCGAATATTTGGGAGAAAATTACGGTTGAGCGATTTTTTAGTTAAGTTGAGCTAATATAAAGGCTTTAATTTTATTCAAAGAGGGTATATTTTCATGGCCGTAGAGATAGATTATTATGAACTATTGGAGATAAGTAGAGACGCCGATGAAAATGAGCTAAAAAAAGCATACCGTAAGTTGGCGCTTAAATTTCACCCCGATAGAAATCAGGGAGATAAAGAGGCGGAAGAGAAGTTTAAACTCGTAAATGAGGCTTATCAGGTTTTAAGTGATCCTCAAAAAAGATCCATATATGATAGATACGGAGTCGCGGGTCTTGAAAATCAGGGCTTTAACCATTTTAGCGACATGAATATGGAAGATATAATGGGGGATTTGGGCTCAATATTCGAGTCCGTATTCGGAGGTGGTTTTAGCGGTTTTGGAAGAAGTGAAAGATCGGATCGAAGACAAAAATATCCTCTCGATATAGAAACGGATATTTCACTGGAGTTTTACGAAGCGGTTTTCGGTTGCGAAAAAGATATAAGCTATACCTATAAAACTATATGCGATAAATGTGAAGGAACCGGCGATAGAGATAAAAAATCGACCGTCTGTTCCGAGTGCGAGGGGCGGGGACAAGTCTATTATCGCCAGGGTTTTATGACATTTGCCCAGACCTGTGAAGCTTGTAAAGGAGAAGGCAAAGTTGTCGTAAATAGATGTTCAAAGTGTAGAGGCGAAGGATATATCGAGGAGAAAGGTTCTACAACGGTTAAAATACCGCCGGGTATAGATCAGGGAAATCGTATTCGAGTGAGTGCGAAAGGAAATATTGATCAACGCGGCAGAAGAGGGGACCTTTATGTTCATATTTTCGTAAAAGAAGATGAACATTTTGTTCGCGACGGCGATAATGTTTACATAGAAGTTCCTATCTTTTTTACTCAAGCGGCTCTTGGAGGGGTTATAGAAGTTCCGACGCTAAGAGGCAAAAAAGAGATTGAAATACCCGTAGGCGTTAAAGATAAAGAGCAATTTCTTTTAAGAGGCGAGGGAATAGAAAATGTGCATACCTCAAGAAAAGGTGATTTGATCGCTCAGATAAAAATCATCTATCCTAAAAAATTAAACGATGAACAAAAAGAGCTTCTTGTTCAACTTGGAAAATCTTTCGGCATACAAAGCGCTCCTCATGAAAAACTTTTTGACGGCATCGTCGATAAAGTAAAAAACTGGTTTAAAAAGTAGAGGCGGGTTTTTACCCTACCTCTTGAAGCTTTTTATGAAGGCTTTTTTCTCGATCTCATCTTTTACGATAGGCATATCGAGTTTGGCGTCAAGTTTGCTTGAATATGGACCTATGAGGACTCGCCTTGCAAAAGGATTTGTAATACTAACGGGTTTGATTTCGTAAGAGAGGTCGTTGTCTCTGATTTTTGCGAGATAATTGTCAAGCGACTTCTCTTTTGTAACTACCGCTACTTGTATAAAATAGACACTTTTGTTTTTATTATCGATTTTGTCGGTTTTTAGGTTCGTCGCTACTATATTGTCAAAATCGTCAAATTTTTTCTCTGATAATACTATCTGTTTCTCTTCAGGCGCGTTTTCGACTATAGTATCGATTTGGCGGGATTGATTGGATTCTTGCGGGGTTGTCGGTGTTTTTGCGACTTCAACGACGGGCAATATATTTTCACTTACTTTTTGACTTTTTTCAATCGCGACGGTTTTTTGACCAAAAAGCACTCCAAGACCGACCATAGCTACGATATCAAGATTTTTGTCTTTAAATTTTTTAATAACTTTTGCTTCGGAGACGACTCTTAGCTTATTATCGAGGGCGTATTTCAAACCGCCTCCGGCATTGAAAAATCCTTGAGATTCGATTCCTTGACTCTTATCGGTTACATGTTCGTATCCGATACCCGCAAAAGCATATGGAATAAAATCGCTGTTTGATATAGGTATCTCTTTAAGCGCGTTTAAATAGAATCTATCTATATCCGTACTTTTTGTTCTTTTTTTGACGCCGAGGCTTGAGACGGAGTTATCGGTAGGATTGTCGTTTGTATTTGAGCCTGAATCGTTTTGGTTTTCACCGCCGCCGTTATTATCTTGCGATGAATTATCGTTGTTGTCCGTATCGCCGCCCGCATTGTCCGTTTCATCGCCGCATGGCGGAATACCGCAAACGGGAATCGATCTTGAAGCATGTCTCTTATTTGCCAAAGCCCTTTTATAGTTTGCGTCAAAAACTCTATCGTAACCTATTTGAATCGCAAAATCTTCCGTTATATATTTGTTTAGCCGAATACCCGCCGTCGTCGCATCTTTTATAACGGAATCGTCGTCTGAAAAATTCCTGCCGATTAATCCGTCAAGTTCATATCCAGGATATCTTTTTTCTACGACTCTCACACCGGGCGTTTTGACAACGACGGGCGCGACGGGCGGTAATATAACCTTCTTTTTCACCTCTTTTTCAGCTATTATCAGATCTTTTGTATCGTAATCAACCAAAGGCGCTATAACGGGACCCGCTACCAAAAAAGATATGGGTATAAATGCCAGTAAATACTTTTTCATAATCGTTTTCCTTACTATATGTCTTATTACTATGGTATATAAATATTTACTTATTGTAAATAAACTTTAATAAAAAATGACTAAAAAGAGTAATAATAAAATTAAAAGTTACAAATAGTAATAAAATTTACTTTCTTGCATGCATTTTTGTTTGCCGCTAAAAGCAAATTTTGATATACTTTGCAGATTTATTAAAGGAGCGAAAATGGAGTGTGAAATTCCCGTTATAAATATAAAAAACGACGAATACAAAGAGATTTTTGAAAATACAACGACAATTGCGATACCGGGACTCTCTCCAAATGAAGAGAAAGATAGCCATAGAGTTGCGAAATATTTACAGGCGCAAGGATATAAGATAATTCCTATCTATCCAAAAGGCGATACGATTTTGGGTGAAAAAGTTTATCGCTCAATTGAAGAAATACCCTGTAAGATCGACATGATAGATATGTTTAGAAAGCCCGAATTCGCCGATACTTTAGTCGATGCGATAGCAGGCAGAGACGATATAAAGGTTCTTTGGCTTCAAAAAGGGATAGTCAACAACGCCGCGGCAAAAAGGGCCTTGGATCTTGGAGTCAAAGTCGTTCAAGACAGATGCACGATGATAGAACATAGGAGAATATACGCTAAATGATAGAGTTGTCGAAAATTACGCAAGCTTATGAGAGAGTAAAAGATATCGTTACGAGGACTCCTTTCGCGTACGCTCCTCTTCTTAGCTCAAAATGCGATACCGCCGTTTATCTGAAAAAAGAGAATCTTCAGTTAACCGGAGCGTATAAACTAAGAGGAGCTTATAACAAAATAGCGACGCTTGATGAAAAAGAGAGAAAAAAAGGAGTTATCGCGGCAAGCGCCGGAAATCATGCGCAAGGCGTAGCTTATAGCGCAAAGATATTCGATATTCCCGCTACTATCATCATGCCCGAAGCAACTCCTCTTTTAAAAGTTCAAAGCACGGGGGCTCTTGGCGCGAAAGTGATTTTGCATGGTGAAAATTATGACGAAGCATACGCTTATGCGCTAAATTACGCTAAAGAGAATAGATTGACATTTATTCATCCTTTTGCCGACGAAGAGGTGATGGCGGGTCAGGGCAGTATAGCGATAGAGATTCTCGAAGAGATTGACGATATAGATATACTGGTAGTGCCGATCGGGGGCGGAGGTTTGATAAGCGGCATAGGGTCGTATATAAAACAGGTTAGACCCGATATTACGATTATCGGCGTAGTCGCGCAGGGCGCGCCGGCGATGAAAGACTCTTTCTTTTTGAAAAAACCTATCGATTCGACATCGGTTCGCACGATTGCCGACGGTATCGCGGTAAGAGATGTAACTCCTAAAAATCTCGAAATCATACTTGAAGTGGTTGACGATATCGTTAGCGTTGACGATGAAGAGATAGCAAGCGCGATACTTTTTTTACTTGAAAAACAAAAACTTGTCGTTGAAGGAGGAGGCGCGGTCGGAGTCGCGGCGATAATGCACCATAAATTTCATTTTGAAAAAAAGAGTAAAATAGCAACGGTTTTAAGCGGGGGGAATATCGATGTTCAGATGCTCTCTTTGATTATAGAGAAAGGTTTGATAAAAGCATATAGAAAGATGAAGCTTATCGTAACGCTTATCGATAAACCCGGAGCTCTTAGAGGTTTGACGGATATTCTTGCCGATGCGGGCGCGAATATTATCCAGATAGATTATGATAGAACTTCTACGAGCCTCTCATACGGCGATGCAAATGTTACATTGGCTCTTGAGACCAAGGGAGCGGATCATCAAGAGCGGATTCGTCAAAAACTTAAACAAAATAGATATGTATTTATCACCGCACCAACAGATATTCTCAAGTTTTGAGAGCACGGGAAGGAGTGAGATATATGTTAGAAAATCTGCAGGACTAACAGGTTAATTCAAAAATTTTCTAACATAGTAGATCGCTTCTTCCCGTGCTCCCCGGAGGGTGTGGCGCTTTTGTCCATACTCTGCGTTAGATTTTCTTGTATTAACTAAGGCTAGTCCTACGAAAATCTGCCTTGATTATGAACAAAATCGCTACATCAAAACTTGAGAATATCTGTTGGTGCGGTGATAGAGAAGAGATGCGCGCTTAAGAGGCTTTTTTCAAATTTTCGCTATATCGTATATTTGAAAAAAATCCGTTTGAAACTTTCATGCAATCTTTTGTGATTTTGCTTATCTGGTCGTCGCTTAAAGGCCAGGTGGTAAGATGATATCCGTTTTTATCCTCTTTGATGATGTTGTACTCTTTTAGCATTACCGAGCAGAACTTTTCGACGATCATATCGTAATATGTCAGATCATGTTTAAAGTCAAAGATATACAAAAGTCTGCTTATCTGTTCAAGCGTGCCTTTTCCGTCGTTTCTTACAAGAAATAAAATTGTCGCGGGGACGAATATATCTCCTTTTCGTACTCTATTGTTGATAAAATTGCTTAAAATCTGAAAGTGCATTTGGAAGCCTTTTTATTTAAGCATACAGTTTTTGAGTAAATTTAGCAAGAAAATAGTTTAGAAAGTTAAAAATTTTTTTTATTAATGCTATTTTGGTAACAATATATTGATAATTTCAAATATAGGAGCAAACACGAAATCCGCTAAAGGGGTTGCGATGATGACTATAAGTATAATCATGCCGTACATTCCGATCGATTGATATTTGTATGCGAAATTGTGATAACCCATCTTTTTGGCTTGATAAACGACTACATGAGAGCCGTCAAGAGGAGGTATGGGAAGAAGGTTGAAAATACCCAAAACGATATTGTAAATTAGTGTGTAAACAAAAAAGGCATGAACAAAAAGCATCCATAAATTATTGACAGAAGGCAATACCTGAAGAACGACGGCAGCGATTATCGCGAGAGTAAAGTTAAAAAGTATGCCAGCCATTGAAACTACTATCGCACCGTTATAGCCGCCGTTTTTGATGACTGTGGGTATATTTATGGGAACGGGCTTTGCCCAACCGAATAAAAAGCCCGCATTGCTAAAATAGAGCAGCGCGGGCACTATGATAGTTCCGATCGGATCGATGTGAACTATAGGATTTACGCTAAGTCTGCCCAAATCTTTTGCCGTATGATCGCCGTATCGATATGCCGCATATCCGTGCATAATTTCGTGTCCGATTATTGCTATAGCCAAAGATAAGATAATAGCGGCGATTTCAACCAATTCAGCGCTTTTCACTACTCTAAGCTCACATTTTTATTTATATATTCGGGGTCGTTTTGAAGAGTATCGACAAACTTTCCTATGCGATCCCATCTAATTTCATAGTTTTTATCCCATGAAAAATAGACAAACCACGGTTTTCCTTCTATGAGAGAGTAGGGAACCGGTCCCCAAAATCTGCTATCGTTTGAGTGATCTCTGTTATCTCCCATCATGAAAAAGTAGTCTTTATCTATCTTTATAGGTGGAAAATCGAATATCTGCTTTGGATATGTGCCGTCGTCAACGATATTCGGGTCGTTTTGAATTCCTTTGTAAAGGTATCTGTACGGATTCTTTACCCAAAGATCACCCTCCATATCGATTATATTTTCTTTAGGATAATGCTTTTTTATATATTCGTTTCCCTCATGAGGGCGAAGATAGAGTATTTTATCTTTTACCGTTAAAATATCTCCTCCCACTGCGATACATCTTTTTACAAAGTGGGTTTTTGGATTCAGGGGATATCTAAAAACTACGATATCGCCTCTTTTTGGGCGTTTTCCCTCAAAAAGATGACCATTATCGTTGAAATCGGGTAAAACGGGAATCTCTATCCACGGAATATGCGGAGTGGGAATTCCGTAGGCAAACTTTTTTACAAAAAGATGATCTCCTATCAAAAGCGTTCGTTTCATAGAACCGCTTGGAATTACAAAAGCTTGCGCGACAAAAAATATAATCAATAAAACTATGATTATAGTACCGGTCCAGCTGTTGGCGAAGTTTTTAAATTTCTCTATCATCAAGCTTTCCTTGCCGCTTTGATCGTATTTGACAAAAGCATGGCGATAGTCATAGGTCCCACGCCTCCGGGTACGGGGGTGATGTAGGAACATTTTGATTTTACGCCTTCAAAATCCACATCCCCGGTGATTTTACCCTCGCTTGTTTTGTTTATGCCTATATCTATGACGATCGCTCCCTCTTTTACCATCTCCTCGGTTATCAGGTTCTCTTTTCCGACTCCTACTATAAGAAGATCCGCTTTTTTCGTATGCTCTTTTAGATTTTTCGTGTGGATATGGCATATATCTACGGTCGCGAATTTGTTTAAAAGTAGATGCATCATCGGTTTACCGACGATATTGCTTGCGCCGACTATGCAGGTATTAAGACCTTTTGGGTCGATGTCGTACTCTTTTAAGATACGCATTACTCCAAGCGGCGTGCAGGGAACGAATCCTTCAAGATCCAAAACGAGTTTTCCCATATTAAACGGATGGAAACCGTCAACATCTTTTGTCGGAGAGACCGCTTGAATAACTTTTTGCGTATCTATGTGAGGAGGAAGAGGCAGTTGAATGAGAATACCGTTGATGTTTGGATTTTTATTCATCATTTCGATCGTTTCTAAGATTTTATCCAAAGATATGTCGTCGGGCATTTTATGCACTATGGAGTAGATGCCGGTTTGTTCACAAGCTTTTTCTTTCATCTTTACATATGTATGACTCGCGGGATCGTCGCCGATGAGTACGACGGCAAGAGAAGGGGTGATTCCTTTTGCTTTCAAAGAGGCTACATCTTCGGCCGCCTTTTCTCTAATTTTAGCGGCAAGCGCCTTTCCGTCCAAAATCTGCATCCGGTGCCTTTATAATTTTTGTGATATTATATCATTTTTATTTAAAGGAAAGATGCGAATGAAAGGATGGTTTGTTTTAGCTCTGTTTTTAAATCTGTGGACGGGATTGTCGGCGGAAGAGAGTTTTATTACAAACGATGAATACGCCAAAATGTTATATAAAAACCCAAGAGGCATAGGGTGCGGAAATTGTCATGGGCAAAAAGGAGAGGGGAAAGTTTTAAGCGAGTTTATAAAAAACGGCAAACGATATGCCGTTACGGCTCCCGCGATTTACAATCTGCCTATGAAAAGATTTAAAAGAGCTCTCAAACAGCCCTCAAAACTGATGCCGGAATATTTTCTAACGGAAAAGGAGATGGCGTATCTTTACTTCTATCTTTTAAAACAAAATCCAAAGAAAGGTAAAAAATGAATCTAAAAAACTCAAAAAATGCGTTTGAAGCCGCAAAAGAGGTAATTCCCGGAGGCGTGGACTCTCCCGTGAGAGCTTTTAAAAGCGTGGGCGGAGATCCTATTTTCATAGAAAAAGGCGAAGGATCTTATCTAATAGACATCGACGGCAATAGATATATAGATTTTGTTCAAAGTTGGGGACCTTTGATTTTTGGGCACTGCGACAAAGATATCGAAGAAGCCGTTATAAAAGCGGTTAAAAACGGACTTAGTTTCGGCGCGCCTACCGAAATGGAAACGGCTTTGGCGACTGAGATAACGGAACTTTTTGAGAGTATCGATAAAGTTCGGTTTGTCAGCAGCGGAACCGAAGCCGTTATGAGCGCCATAAGACTCGCACGGGGATTTACCGGCAGAGACGATATAGTAAAATTCGAAGGTTGTTACCACGGACACAGCGATTCATTGCTGGTTCAAGCCGGAAGCGGCGCCGTAACATTCGGAACCCCTTCATCTCCCGGCGTGCCCTCGGATCTCACAAAACATACTCTTTTGGCAAAATATAACGATATACACAGCGTTCAGAAATGTTTTGAAAATTCAAAAGAGAATATTTCATGCGTTATCATTGAGCCGATTGCCGGAAATATGGGGCTTGTGCCGGCTGAAGAGAGTTTTTTGCAATCTCTTAGAGAGTTGTGCGACAAAAACGGCGCTCTTTTGATTTTCGACGAGGTAATGAGCGGTTTTAGAGCCTCTTTAAAAGGTGCGCAGGGAATAAGCTCCGTCAAACCGGATATGGTCACTTTAGGTAAAGTCATAGGCGGCGGTATGCCGGTGGGAGCTTTTGGAGCGAGAGCGGAAATCATGGATAAGCTTTCGCCTGATGGTCCGGTGTATCAAGCCGGAACTCTAAGCGGTAATCCGGTTGCGATGAGCGCGGGATTGGCGTCTTTGAAAAAATTAAAAAGCGATCCCTCTATCTACAGAGAACTTGAACAAAAAGCGACACGGCTTGTAGAGGGTTTTAAAGATGCGGCGGATAGTTGCGGCATAACGCTTCAGGTAGATGTCAGAGGAAGTATGTTCGGCTTTTTCTTTAACGATAAAGAGGTAAAAAACTTTGACGACGCGTTAAATAGCGACACGGAACTTTTTGCTAAATTTCATGCAAAAATGTTAAATGAAGGCGTATATCTCGCTTGCAGTCAATATGAAACCGGATTTATCTCTACCGTAATGAGCGACGCCGTAATCGACGAGGTTATAAAAAAAGCTCAAAAGGTGTTTAAAGATATCTCATGAATGAAAAAAAAGAGGAGATAAAATATAAAAAGATTATAGAAGGAGCATCCGATCTCTCTTTGGGTATCTCTATAGTCGTAGCGATACTGATCGGCATCGGGCTTGGAATTTTGATGAGAGATTTTTTCGGTTATGGTTGGCTCCTTTGGCTTGGCGTGTTTTGGGGAGTCGCCGGAGCTTTTTTAAATATTAAAAAAGCCTATGTCAAGCAAAAAAAAGAGTTGGATAAATTAAAAGATGATCCGAAGTATAAGCATTATAATCAAATTGACGATGAGGAGGATGAAAAGTATTAAAAAGCTTTTTTATTGGATTATCGTCGCGGATATTTTTTTAATCGCTTTTTCGATGAGTCGCTCAAAAGAGTGGCTTATCAGTTCGCAGGCGGCTTTTATCTCTTCTTTGAGCGTAACTTTCGCCTCTTTTTACGCATATAAAAATATGATTTCGAAAAAAATATCCTCCAAAGAGGGAGATTACGAGATAGATAAAACCGAAGAGATTTTGGATGAGTTCGAGCTTTTTGAGGATGAAAAAGATAAACGAACTCATGAAGATATAAAAGATCTTATAAAAGAAGAGAGAAAAAATTTTTCATTAAAAAAGAGCGCCTCGGCCGTGGTTCAAACTTTTAAAGCGATCATTTCGCCTTTTAGAGTAGGCGCATATCTTTTTTTAATACTTCTTTTTTTGTATATTAATCGTCATGGATATCTTGAAATATGGGGATATATAAGCGGACTTTTAGTCGTTCCGCTCATAGTTTCTTTGTTTGGCAAAAGATCTTTTTAGATCACTCTTCTATGTAGTTTTTCAGTTTCCTTCCGACTTTCGGATGTTTTAGTTTTTTTATCGCCGAGTTTTCTATTTGTCTTACTCTCTCTCTTGTGACATTTAACTCTTTTCCAATCTCTTCAAGAGTTCTATCGCTCTCATCGTCCAAAAGCCCAAACCGCATCCTGACAACCGCTCTTTCTCTTTCGTTGAGTTGATCTAAAACATCGTCTATCTGGTGTTTGAGATCGTTTTTTAACATAAATTCTATAGGAGCGACCGATTTTTTATCTTCTACGAAGTCGCCGAATTTTCCGTCATCTTCATTCCCTATGGGCGCTTCAAGCGAGATCGGCTCTTTTGTGATTTTTATGACATTTTTTACTTTGTCAACGCTAAGTCCGACCTCTTGCGCTATCTGATCGAGATCGGGCTCTTTTCCAAATTCTTGAAGGTGTTTTCTTGTTATTTTATTTATGCGGTTTATCGTTTCGATCATGTGAATGGGTATTCTGATGGTTTTCGCCTGATCGGCGATAGCGCGGCTGATCGCTTGTCTTATCCACCAAGTCGCGTAGGTGGAAAACTTATAGCCTTTTTTGTATTCGAATTTATCGACGGCTTTCATAAGCCCGATATTTCCTTCTTGGATTAGATCAAGAAACGGCAGACCCCTGTTTGTATATCTTTTGGCAATCGAGACGACGAGTCTGAGATTTGATTTTGCCATTCTCGTTTTTGCCTTATCCGCTATGACTTTACCTCTTTTTATCTGTTCGAGTATCTCTTTCAAGCGTTCGGGCTCAAGATCGAAACTATCTTTGCTGGCTTCTTTCGTTTGAAAGAGTTTTTTTATCTCCATGTATGTCGAAACCATCGTAGCTTCGGGGACGGAAGCTAAAATATCCTCTTTGCTCATGTTGACGATGTTTTCAAGAATTTTTTTATGATTCGCTTTGAGCGTATCGTTAAAAAGCGGTAGTTTGTACTCTAGTTTTTTAAGCTCTTTTTCAAAACCGTCATCTGTTTTAAGCGCGGTTTCCATTGATTTTACCAATTCGTTGATAAGTTTGCTCGTAGGTCCTAAATCCATGAGCTTTTCTTTAAGAAGTTTCTTTTTATATGCAAGAGCTAAAAGATGTTTGATTTTCTCCTCTTCGCTTGCGTTTTCGTCCAGCTCCACCGACGATATTTTTATCCACTCTTTTTTAGCTTTTTCAAGAGCTTTAAACGCTTCGTTTACTTTCTTTTCCCGTTTGTTGTCGCCTTTTTTGGGAGTTTCGCCGGACTCTTCGCTTTCATCGTCGCTTTGCTCTTCGTCGTCAAAATTTTTAAATAGCTCTTTTACTCGTCTCTCGCGGTTTATAAGAGCTTCTTTATAATCGAGGATAAAATCGATGAGATACGGAACGGAACAAAAAGCGTCTATGATTATATCTTCTCCAAGCTCTATTTTTTTGCTTATCTCTATCTCTTCTTCTTTTGTCAAAAGGGGAACTTGCCCCATCTCCCGAAGATACATTCTAACGGGAGAGTCGCTTCTTGACCATTCGAGCAGCTCTTTCTCTTTGGCGAGGTCAAATTCGTTTTCAAGCGCTTCGTCTTGAAGTTTTTGTCTCTCCTCTTCTCTTTGTTGAGCTTCTTGAATATTTTTTATTTTAGCGATTTCTGCGGAAGATACTATCTTGACATTGTATTTTTTCAACAATGAAAGCACCTTCTTCGCATTGGTAGCCGTAGGTTGTTTTGGAAAGAGATCCATGAGCTGTTCATAAGTGACATAGTCGGATTTATGGGTACTAAATAGCTCTTCTAATGTTTTGTTTAACTCTTTTGCAGACATTATGTAAGTATCCCCTGTGTCGGTTTTGGAAGAAGTCAAAAAAACTTTCGCTTTTTACCGTCTGAACCTGATTTAAGGCAGTAATTATACCCAAATTTGCTTAGTTTAGCATTAATTTAAATAACTTTTTACTTTCTTTATAAATATATAT
>JALWKJ010000067.1:19007-22174 GCA_027081495.1 Campylobacterales bacterium
GCTTTTATGAGAATAAATTAAATATTTTGAGGTTTTTTATATATGCAAAGCGGATATTATCAAGTTACCGGGGCTATGGTAACGCAATTTAACAAACTTGATGTCATAACCAATAATCTAGCCAATGTAAATACCTCCGGATTTCGTCGCGATAATGTCGTCATAGGGGACTTTGAAAGAATCTTTCAGGAAAAAAGAGATGAGCTCGCTTTGTCGAACAATACCAAAGAGGCGGCGAAATTTTTTAATCGCACCGTAAACAGAGTTCCCTCTATCGTGGATAGATATACCGATTTTTCCTCATTGAAGCTTCGTTATAGCGGAAATAATCTCGATTTTGCTCTAAAAGAGCCCGATCTATTTTTTGCGGTGCAAACGCCAAACGGTATTCGTCTCACACAGCAAAGCAGTTTCAATATAAATTCGCAAGGCGATTTAGTTACAAAAGAGGGTTATAAATTGATGCCTGAGAATTTTAGAGAATCGGCAAACAGAAGTATTCATATACCTCAAGGCAAGGAGCTTCATCTAAGCGACGACGGCGCTTTATATATGGACGGAGATAAAATAGAGAAGATATTTATAGCTAGAGTAAAAAATCTCAATCTTTTACAAAAAGAGGGAAATACGCTCTATAAGATGGATAATATAGAAAACAATATCGTCCAAATAAACGATGAAGGAGCTTTTGTTAAGCAGGGTTTTATACAGATTAGCAATGTAAATGCCGTAGAGGAGATGGTGTCTTTGATTGAAACGAATAGACTCGTAGAGATGTATCAAAGAGTGATGACGACTCAAATGGATGAGTTGAATAAAGATGCGATAACAAAACTCTCGACAACTAGAGCGTAAATATAACAGGAGTAGAATATGATAAGATCATTATACACAGCCGCTACCGGTATGCTGGCTCAGCAAACCCAGATAGATACGACTTCAAACAATATAGCCAATGTAAATACGATAGGCTACAAAAAACAGCGAGCCGAATTTGCGGATCTTTTTTATCAAGTCATGGAGTATGCGGGAGTCGGATCCGGTACGACGCTCGGTTCTCCGACCGGCATTGAAGTCGGGCTTGGCGTTAGACCTACGGCCATAACCAAACAGTTTAGCCAGGGTAATTTCAAAGAGACCGGAAACAATCTCGATATGGCGATTACCGGCAACGGTTTCTTTCAAGTAGAACTTCCGGACGGTTCCACGGCATATACTAGAAACGGAGCGTTTAAAGTCGATGGAAACGGAAGCATAGTAAACAGCGACGGGTATAAACTTTTGCCCGAGATTACCATACCTCCAAATACGGTAACGGTTTCAATAGGAACTGACGGAACGATTTCGGTTTTACAAGCCGGAGATACGGAGCCTAATCAAGTGGGGCAAATCGAGCTGGCAAATTTTATAAATCCGGCGGGATTGCACTCGTTGGGAGACAACAACTATATACAAACCGTGGCTTCGGGAGATGTAGTTACGGGAATAGCGGGACTTGAGGGGCTAGGACAGATAAAACAGGGATTTGTAGAGATGAGCAATGTTCAGCTTGTAGAAGAGATGACCGATCTCATAACCGGTCAAAGAGCGTATGAAGCGAATTCAAAAGCCATAACGACCTCAGACGAGATGCTTCAGACGGTAAATCAGTTGAAACGATAAAATAAAAGCCCTTATCTTAGGGGTTTTTACTGTTCTGTTTTTTTACTGATATCTAGTTGTTTTATTCTTTAAATTTGCAGATTTATAGATAAGTTGAATCACTGTTGGCGAAAGAGTCGCATAAGCAAAATCTTGCGACCATACTTTTAACTTTGAGGTATTATCGATGATTGATTTCATCGATAAATATTATCGCGGCTGGGTTTTAGAAGTTTATTTAAAAAGCCCGCTTTTTCAAGAAGTTTCGGCGTCCATTTTCCATATTCAAACCAGTTTATCGTTTTTGTATTTTTTAGGTGCGCGAAAATTTTTCCATAGGTTTTTATACTCCAATCTATATCGAAAACCGGAACTATCGGTTTGTTTTTAACAGCTCTTTTAACCAGAGGCAAGATCGCGTCTTTATTATCGGCGTAGATCCATTGCGGAGTGTATCCCCAGTCGTCAAAATAGCACATAGGAGCTACGAAATCCACGCTTTTTTGAAATTTTGCGGGATTTTGAGCCAGCTCTTTCCACGCCGGAGAGAGGATAAATACTCCTATGGGAAGATTTGGTTTGATTTTAAAGACGCTGTTTTTTATCTTTTCTATATATGAGGCGATAGCGTCGCTTCTGTATTCGTTCCATTGCGCTCGTCTTGGATTGGCGCGCTTAAAATCTATCTCTATGGGATCATAACCGAATTTTTGACTAAAATCGACTCTTGTATAGTAACTTAGATCCATATTGTAGCCGTCAAATCTAACCCAATCCAAAACGATAGCGTCAAAGTCGTAACTTTTCACCAGCTCTTTTATGATAGAGAGTTCATATTTTTGCACTCCGGGATGTATCGGATTTACGAAGTACTCTTTTGAATCGTTCGTATATGGGATCGTTTTACCGTTTTTATAAGCCATCATTCGCCATGAGGGATTTAAATAAAAAGCCATTTTGTCATGAAAAAGCGGTATCCACGCGTTTATTTTTATACTTTTTTTATGAGCTTGCGTGATTAGATATTTTATTAGATCTCTTTGTTCATATCCTTTTACGACGGGTACCAGGCGACTTGGATAAAAAACTTTACCCGAATCCGTTTCGTCATCTTCATCTTGTTTACACAATATAGTTATAGAAGAGATTTTGTTTTTTGCGCAACCCTCGACCAGCGCGTCGATATCTTTTTCATTTTTGATATTATTTATGGTTCTGACTATTATAGATGAGTTAAATTCCAAGGATTCGACTTTTGTCGATAAAGCGATTGAGGCATGCAGAGTAAATTCAAGCACAAAAAACAGAATAAAAATAGATATGCTTCTTTTCATAAAACGACTCTTTTTGTAATTTTTGTAAAGAAAGTAGATTATACATAAATAGTGAAAAGATTATTTTATTTTATAAATGAAACAATCTTTTTCAATAGTTCTTAAGACTTTAAGTTCCTTTTTCGCTTTTTGTAAATTTTCATAAGAGCCGACAAGTACTAAATTGACATCTTTATCGTTTTTACGCGCTTT
>JALWKJ010000068.1 GCA_027081495.1 Campylobacterales bacterium
AATTTATATCGCGTCTTCTTCACAAGATAAAGATTTTCTTTATTTCGGTCAGATATCGACGATTTGGGGCTTCAAAAGCCTAAAAAGATAAATAAAATTTAATTTATATAAAAATTTACTTAATTATTTTATTATATCATTTTTGTTATAATTAACCTTCAAAATAACTCCTATAAGGCTTTTTATGACAAAATCAAAATATATCAAATACTCGCTTATCGTCACTATGCTTATGACCGGCTGCACAAACGATACAAAAAAAACGGATGACAATAAAACGAATCCTCATACACAACAGCAAACAGAAATAAACTTTACGACAAGCGGCTCAATAAATATTAAAGAGGGCTCTTTGAAAGTAGAGCAAGTTAAAACGGATAACCCCAATGTATCTTTTAGCATAGTCGGTGGAGATGACAAAGATAAATTTGAAATCAATGCGCAAGATGGAACGCTCATGTTCAAAACAAAACCCGATTTTGAACATCCCGTAGATAAAGACGGGAACAATATATACTTAGTAACTATTGAAGCACATGACTCAAATACAAAAACGGCTAGACAAAATCTAACGATAACCGTTTTGGACGACAAAGCGGATAACGGTCCTGTTTTTACATCATCAAATAGTAAAAAATTAGTCGAAAACACTCTTCTTGATTTTACCGTAAACGCGTCAAACGCAATCTCATACTCCATAGCGGGAGGAGAAGACAAAAACAGATTTACGATAGATTCAGCAAGCGGAAAGCTAAATTTTTTAAATTTTATTCCCGATTATGAGCATAGTTCAGATGCAAATCATGACAACATATATAAAATCAGAGTAAAAGCGACCGATGCGGCTAAAAATAGCTCGTTTCAAGAAATCTCCATAATCATAGAAGACGACCCGGACGATACACCGGCTCAAAATCAACAAAGATATATCTTTAAAACGGGAGCGGACGACGGCATAACGACCGGTAATCCGTTTGGCGACGATCGAAATTTCAATGAAGAGACAATAGGCAACGATCGAAAAATTACCGTAGGAAACAGAGTTTGGGAAGATTCCCCTCATACCAACCAAAAAGTTACATATGACGAAGCTTTAAAATATTGTAATCAACTCGATTACGCAGGTATCGATAACTGGAGAGTTCCAAAAAGACATGAACTCTTTGAAATCATAAACTACGGAAAAAATCCTGCAATCGACGATATTTTTACAAATATCACCGATGGAAATTATTGGACTTCTCAACCTATCATAAACTACAAAGGAGAAACAATCGACAATCGCGCATTTGTTATCTCATTTACTTACGCAGAGCCTTTTCCCGAGAAAATGGACAACAAAAGTTTTGTTCGCTGCGTTAGCGGATTAGAATATGAAGATATAACGCCTCTTACGAAAAACGACAAAGGCATATATGAAGATTCGACTACGGGACTTGAATGGACAAAAGCCGCTGATAATCAATCATGGGCTGATGCGAAAAAAAGGTGCGAAGATTTAAATGTTTCAGGCAAATCGGACTGGAGACTTCCAAATATAAGTGAACTTCACTCTATCATGCCGATATATAATGAAGAATTTTTATTAGATAACGACGGTGACGGCTACGGTGATCTAAGGGGTCCTTTTTGGTCTTCGACAAATGCGACGAACAACGCTAAAGCCAGATTTATCGCAAATTATTGGGATCCGGATACTTGGGCAACGGAAGATGAAAATTTAAGCCAACAACACCCCGTATATGGAAGAGATGTTCTAAACGACGATACACAAACCAAAACAAACGCCGACACTTCGGGAAGCATATGTGTCAGAGGCGGTCATCTTTAAACTAACTCTTTCTATGCGGTTAATCCCGCATAGAAAATTTACCACTCAAGCACATTATTGTCTCGCTCTTGCACTCTTGTATCGACGGTTAAACCCGTATTTCCTTTTCCTGCCCAACTTTTTGGCGCTTGTGTGAACTTTGCCGTAAACTTATGCGTTGAGGCGAGAGCGTTAAAAGGGTTATATACCAAATAAGGTCTTGGTTTATATTCGACGGTAGAAACAAAAGGCGTTTTATCTATATGCATATACAATCTTTTGTTGTCAAGGCGTTGAGTTACTAAACCATGAGTCGCCGTAATCTGATCTTTTGGTTTAAAGGGCGATACCGCGCCGGTAACGGGAGCGTAATCAAGCGATGATGAGATATTGTTTAAAATATACCAGTATATACTATCTTTACTTTCACTTAGATTTTGCAAACCGTAATCATTTAAATCGGCGTTTTTACAATAAACCTCATAATAAACAGGAACTTTCGCCTCTTTAGCGGCAATGCTTTGAGCGGGAATATGCGCTCTTGCGTAAATAAAACGGATTTTTTGACTACTATTCTTTTTAGTTACGCTAACATCCGCATCTCCTAGTATCGCGTTTAGACCGGTTATGTCGAAAGTCATAGGATCATATGCAACATCGGTTTTTCTGTCTATATTAAACTTGACTCGTTTCACGCCTATACCGTCTTTAAAAAATAGAGCGTCTAATCCCAATGCGTTAAAAATTCCTCCCGGAGCGGCAATAGCGCTTTCTAAGGAACTAACGCCTATATGGTAGATGCTGTTTGCATCCTGATATTCTGAAATCAGTTTATAACTATTGCTGTCTGTACTTTCAAGAGTGTAGTTTATGCCTAAGCTTACATTGGCGGCATAACATCCGTTTGAAAAGTTTTTTACAACCTGATCGTCATTATTTTTCATCGTAGCTTCTATATTCAAAATCGCGCCCATATCGGCGCCGGGTTTACTGGAATTTAGATCGTTGAAATAAGTATAGCCGTTTAACAAATCGCCGTTTTTAAGCTCCCATTCGATTATCGCTTTAGATACGCCGAAATTCATACCGCTTGCGCTTGCTTTACCGATAAGCAAAAGCGAATCTGTTATACCATGATCGTTTTTATCTACAACGGCATACGCTGAACTCTTTTTATCCGATACGGTAAAATCGATTTTTCCGACTTCCGAATATTTTGCATTGTTAACGATCGCGACACCGTTTACAAAAGAGATATTTATCGGATTTGGCGTTAATGTCCCCACAACACATCCGCTTGAAGCTTTTGTGTCGTTATAATCAACCGCATAAGGAGCCTGGTTTGATCCCGTATAACTAGTGACGGTATTCCCCAAAGCGTCTTTAGCCTCTATTTTGATCGTAAAAGGTTTTGCCGCTTTCAATGTCGTATCGGGAGCTTTGGGAGTAAGCGATAGAGTAAAATGATCCGGTCTTACGGCAAACGCGTCTTTAGAACAAGCACTCATCTGGCTGCCTTTTTCATTAATCCAGTAAAATTGGACTCTAGCGTTTTTCATCGCTTTTGAGACGGTAAATGTGTGCGTTGTGCTATTTTGTCCGGGTAAAATTGAAAAAGGCGCGAAGCCGGTTTTATCAAGATTTGAAACAGGAAGCGAGCAGTCGTCGCTATCAACGATTTTCACCATTGTATTATTCATATCATCAGCGTTTAAAGCCGCCGTTCCAGCCGCCTGAATAGCTTGAAGCTTTAGCGTAAAAGGCTTATTTACCACTTTTGTCTTTATTTCGCCAAAAGCCAAGTTCGTATCGGTATCATAAGCCGTTAAAGAGTTAAAATCATCATTTATAATAACGCCTTCGGCGGTAATAATCGGCGCACTTGAAGCTTCTTTGATATTTGAAATCTCTATCTTAAAAGTTTCGTCATGTTCTGGCTTCGTATCTCCTTTTATAGTCACGGGTATAGATACACCTAAGCTTCCCGCAGGTATCTTAACGGTGGTTTTTGCGGTATATGTAGAAACGAAATCCTCGCCCGCCGTTGCGGTAGAGTCGATTATTTGCAAATCAAATGTAACATCTTTTTTTGCCGCTTCCGACAGTTTTATAGATAAAAGAAGTGTTTTATCTCCGCTATTTCCTTCCAAGATAGTAGTTTTTGGATCTATACTAAGAGAGGGTTTATCGTCCATAGGAGCATATGCGCATCTAGCGCCGTCTCCCGAGAGTGAAACTAGTTTGGTTTGATTGATTTTTATCGCTTTAGCGCTATTTTTTGCATCTGTAATCTTATAAATATCATCGGGAGTGACACCGCTTTTGGTAACTATAATATATAAATTTCCCTTATTGTCAAAAAAAGTGATAGGACTATATATATCTACCGATCCAATCCCAAGAGGTCCGACTTTTTCTACATCGACTTCGCCCGCAACGGCATTTAGTATATCCATTCTATAAAGCGATCTATCGTTGGCGTTTACGACATATAACATATTGTCTATGGGATTAAAAGCAAAATCCGCCATAGTGATTTTTTGTTGACCGTTTTTATATTTTAGCGTAATCGGAGTAGCCCATTTTGTATTTAAATCTATTTCATAAATTTTTTGAAGAACTTTTTTCCCTCCGGACGAATAGTCCAGTTTTGCGATATAATATCTGTCAGATCCATCGGTAGCGACATCTCCTAAATAATATCCTATTTCTACCGGACCGCTGTATCTAGGTCCGCCCCAATTACCTTTCCCGGCTGCGGTAGGTAAGTTCTTTGCGATAAAACGATCAACGACTTTAAAGTTTGAATCTATTTTTACGATATCTTTATTTTTATATGAAAACGCATATATATAGTTATCTTTTACATTATAACCGGCGGCATTAAAATGACCGAATTTTTTAATACTGTTTTTTTCCGTAACCGTGCCTTTTGCAAGATCAACGACATACGGTATGGAAATATCTTCATCCACATCGCTTGAAAAGAGTATTGAAGTATTGTTGTCACAAGTAAAAGGAGTTCCCGCAGAGAGAGAAGGCGGAGTGTATGGATTGGCGGTTCCGTTTATCTCGATATTATCTATCTCATGATTGTTGCATCCCCCGCCCGCTCCGGAAGAAAACGCCAATCTAATTTTTTCAGGTCTAGGTCCCTGTTGAGGGATTTGAACATCAAATCTATCTATGATCTTTACTCCGTCTCTTTTTAGCGTGATATACATATGGTTTATATCTTTGCTATCGATATTTAGTTCATATCTGCCGCTATGATAAGAGAGGTTTTCACCTACCCATATGCCGTTTTTTTGAACTAAAGGTCTAGCCAAAGGTTTTGCCAACTGTTTGTTAAATAGCAACCTGTACCCTTTAGACTCGTCTCCTCGAATGGCAACGGTATTTGGATATTCGTCGTCGTCAAATTCTATAGGACTAAAAGTGCTTCCGTTAAAAGCGTGCCTGTTTTCATCGTTTGCCATATACGAACCAAACTCGTCAAGTCCGATTCCAAGCCATCCGCCCTCAAATCCTTTTTGGTTTTGATACTCGTCATCGGTCATCAAGATATTACCGTTGGCATATCCCATAGAACCTCCGCTTGCGCCTACGCGAGGCGTCGCGCCCGCAGTCGAATCGAAAAGTATAATCGTTATACCGTCAGCGCCCCATTTTCCGGCTTTCATTACATTCGTAATATAATTGTCGTCATCTCTGCATCCGCCGTATGAATAGTAATCAAACGAAATCGTAAGATTGTTGTCTTTTGTCGGAAATTCGTAATCAAGAGTTAAAGCGGTACTTAGATCATGACTTCTATCGGTTAGTCTAAGTCGTCCGTTTACGATATCCGGGATAAACCCTCCCTCGGCTTTAAGCGCCCTCCATTCGCTCCCAAGCGTACCGGAGTCAAAATTTTCTTGATAAGCCGGCGCAGCCTGAATCGAAATAGTAAAAAAAGTAAAAAAAAGTAAAATTAAAAGCTTTTTCATTTGGATTATTATCTCCCTTCGATAAATTACGGTAATAATTACTGTAAACAATATCGACCAAATGAAAAAAAACTTTAATTTTTTTTTGAATCGGTAGAAGATTATCACCGCACCAACGAATATTCTGAAGTTTTGAGAGTACGGGAAGGAGTGAGATATGTGTTTAAAAAACTGTAGGACTAACTAGTTAATTCAAAGTTTTTTAGACGCATAGATCGCTTCTTCCCGTACTCCCCGAAGGGTGCGGTG
>JALWKJ010000069.1 GCA_027081495.1 Campylobacterales bacterium
AATCCCATAGAGGCTTTGTGAGGAAGCGCCAAAAATGCCAGCTGCGCGGATTTTGCTATCTCTTTCGCATCCGCCTTTTTCACATCCGTCTCAAAAACCGACTTTAAAGAGGGATGAAGTTTTGTTAAGGTCGTATCTCCTTGGCTTGTAGCGGTGTAAGTTATATTGAATTTTGGATGAGTATGCAGAATTTTTATGAGCTCAAGTCCCGTAAAACCGCTTGCTCCGACTATGGCGACATTGATCATAGTTTTATATCTTTGTAGCAAATGTTTAATATCTCAAAAGTTTTTTCGCCTCCCGGAAGTTGTATGGTAACTTCCTCTTCCTCGCTTTTTCCTAAAAGCCCCTTTGCTAGAGGAGAGAGGATAGAGATGAGTCCTTTGTCGGGATTGCTTTCGTAAGTTCCCACTATCGTATATGTCAACTCTTCTTCGTTATCAAGATCTTCAAGCGTTACGGTTGAGCCGAACATAACCCTGTCATGCGTAAATTTCGACGGATCGACCTCTTTTGAATTGTCATAAATCTCCGCAAGCTCCGCCATTCGTGATTCGATAAAGCGAAGCTTCTCTCTTGCCGCGTGATATTCGGCGTTTTCTTTTAAATCGCCGTGACTTCTGGCTATGTCTATCTCTTCGACCGTTTTTGGGCGTTGATTCATTTTTAAATCATGAAGCTCTTCGCCGAGTCTGATTCGTCCCTCTTTTGTGATGGGTTGCTTTTGCATAATTCTCCTTTTACTATGTTATATTATAACATTTTCGCCAAATTTTTTACACTTCCATGTTTTAAAATATCTTTTAATACCTGAGCATTTTTTATAAAATATTCATTATTAAAATTTCTATAGGCTTTTAAAAGATTCTCTTTTGTCGCATCTTCTTGTAAAAACTCCTGATGAAGCTCCTTTTTGCCCTCAAAATCCATAATGATATTTGCCAAACCTATATGTTTTAGTTTTACGACAAGAGATCCTATGAAAAAATCAAGTTTTTTAGCTTTGTATGTCAAAACAAACGGAGTTCCGATTAGCGCCGCTTCAAGAGTCGCCGTTCCGGAACAGATAAATGCGAAATCGCTCTTTGCGAGAGTTTTTTGAAGATCGTACGATATCTCAAAACCCTTCGTGTCGCCGTAAATCTTCTCAAGATCTTTTTCTTTGAAAAAAGGGGGTATTATGAGAGTTTTTTTTGTATCGATTTCATCTTTTAACTCTCGAAAAAGAGGCATGAGCTTTTTTATTTCACTTTTTCTGCTTCCGGGAAGAAAAGAGATTCTGTTATGTTTTTTATTTTCATGCGTTAGCGTAATTTCGTCTAAAAGAGGGTTTCCGACATAGACGCAATCTTTGTAAAACTTTTTTTCAAACGGAAAAATAGAGGCTCTTATATCCGTATAAGCTTCAACTTTTTTGACTCTTTTTCTATTCCAAGCCCACACTTTGGGCAATATATAATAGACTATTTTTTTATTCGGATATCTTTTTTTTATCGCTTTGGCAAGCGGGAGATTAAATGCGGGAGAGTCTATTAAAAGTACCGTTTGGGTATCTTTGGCTAAAAACACCATCTCTTTTATAGCCTCTTTCGCTTTAAAGATTTTAGGCGCTACATCCAAAAAACCCATAACCGAAAATTCGTTTGAGTCATAAAGAGGCAAGCCTAGTGAAGGATCAAAAATACCGGATATTTCTATACCCTCAAGAGTTTTTAAAAGCATTTTTAAGTGAAGATTCGCAGAAGGCTCAAGCGCCGAGATAAGAAGTTTCAAGTCAAAGTCCCAGTTGTCGTTTTAAACCGTTGTCAATCGGTTTGTAATTTAGATATTTGCCTATAAAAGGCAGCGGAACGACTTTATTATCGATGTATTTCAATCCGTAATATAGCGCGCCTAAAATAATAGCGTAAATAAAAATTTTGCCGATTAACGAGTAAACTTTATCCGTCATAAAATCTCCTTTTAAGGGATTTTAACACTTTTTATCTTATTGAGTTCTCTGAAAAATATGATTCTCGAACAACATCTACAGCGGCAGGGTCAAAATTTGGGACAAATTTTGGGGACCCGCCGTGAAGCCGTTTGAGAGAAACACTATTTTTCAAAGAACTCAATTACAATACTCTCTCCAAATGGAATCTTTACATCTTGCGATAATACCCACAAAGTATCGAAATAGGGTTTATGTTTTGGAAATATTCCCTGCGCATCGGTAAAATAGATCAAAAGCGCCGCATCGTCGATCTCTTTTTCTATCAATTCGAAAACGGGTCGAAAATCCGTAGCTCCGCCGCCTTTTATCTTATAGTCTATCGTTTGGGCGGGATAGAAAGTTTTTTTATATCGTATTTTATTGTCGCAGGCTATCAAATTTATCTCATAGTTTGAAAAGCTCTGCATAATATTTTCAAATTCCGCAAAAAATTCGCCCAATAATCTTTCATCGATCGATCCCGAAGTATCGATAGCGACGATAAGTTTTAAGAATTCGCCGCCAAGAGAGGGCAGGGCGATTCCTTGATGAATATATCGTTTGTTCGGAGGAAAAAAATGATAATCTTCTTTTTGGTAGCTGTTTAAATATCTATGAAGTTTTTCTCTCCAGTCGATTTTACTCTTACGGATTTTTGGAAAAAATCTATCTAAATCTTTTGGAAGCTCCTCTTTTGATATCGCTTTTTGTAAAATTTGTTCTAAAAATTCACTCTCTTTGCTATCGTTCTCTCGTATAGTTTTTTTATTTTTTCGTATCTCTTGCTCATGATCGCTATAATCCGTTTCACTCTCTAAAACCGCATAAATCCGTTCGGCGTACATATCGTCAAATCTACTTTGATAGTTGATCTTTTTTGGAGGAGAGAGTTTGTTTTTTAAAAGCATGGAGTTTACGGCGTAATCGGTTGCCAATTGCCAAAGATTCGGATCTCTTTTATTTTCTCTCGTTTTATGAGATAGAGCGTAGTGCATACTCGCGTTTGCCAGCATGAACTCGATTTCATCGATATCGCAATCGTTTAGAAACTCTTCATTATATTTAAATATCGATCCATCGCTTTGAAATGATTCGATATCGTCGTTTTGTTCAAATATAAGGGTCGATGCGACGGATCCAAAGTATGGATATTCGAGCATTAGTTTGGATTTGGCGCTTTGTAGTTTGTTTAATGCTTTATTCATGAGAGTAGATAACTGAATTTTTGTACCCATGTTTGCCATAATGGGGAGTTTTCCGTAGAAATTTTACTTTTTTGCATATCTTTTATGAGTAATATGGAAAATTCCGGTGAAAGTGAAAGAGAAAAATCAAGAACATGATCAATCTCTTTTTTGTCGTTTGATCTTTTTAGTCTATTTACAATCGCGGCGCAGAGTACAAAAAGGACTCTGGTATCTTTCTCTTCGATCTCTTTTAGATCTCCTTTTATGATAGAATCTATATCCGGAAGACGGTGCATGACTTTTTTAAAAGCTAAAAAATCTATGCTGTTTTCTTCTCCGATACATCCGCCGATAGCTTCGTTTAAAAGTGATTTGCTTACGCCGCTTGAAAGGATTTTATTTACATATTCCCATGATCTTGGGGTAGGAAACGACCTTTGCTCTTTTATGGGATCAAAATCAAAAAGTCTGCTTTGATCAAAACCTAGATAACCGATGATGCTTTCGTCTATATCGTTTTTATATGCCCAGTTTTTCCAATCTTCAAAATCCACATCCATCTCAAGATGTACAAAACGATTTGCCAAAGGGGGAGGCATTTTATATGTAACGCCTCTGTCGTTTTGTCGATTTCCAGCGGCGACTATACTCCAATTTTCGGGGAGTTCGTAGTTTCCGACTTTTCTATCGAGAACCAGTTGGTATGCCGATGCCTGGACGGACGGTACGGCGGTATTTATTTCGTCTAAAAATAAAATTCCTTTTGAGTTTTTGTCTTTTGGAAGAAAATCGGGCGACGCCCAGGAGGCTTGATTATTTTCTTTGTCAAAAAAGGGTATTCCTTTTAAGTCCGTAGGATCGAGTAAAGAGAGTCTTAGATCTATAAACTCGTATCGGTGGTCGTTTGCTATCTGTTTTACTACGGAGGATTTACCGATTCCGGGAGCTCCCCAGATAAATACCGGCAATTTTTTTTGTGCGAAGTGCGTAACGGCTTCGTAAATTTGCGATGATTTCATGAAATTATATTCCTAGATTATTTAGTATGTTTTGGGTGAATGTCTTATTCTCTTTTAGATAGTTTAAAAGACGATGATCGATTTGCAATTGTTGAAGCGACTCTATATCAAGAGCTTCGTTTAGAGACAGTCGTTTGTTTATTTCAAAGTCGTCTCTTTGAAACAGGGTCTTTAATATATCTTTAGGCGCGGATGGATTTAGCGCCAGGTGTAAATCTATATCAAAATTTTTTTCCTCAAACAGTTTATAGAGAATTTTTGCGCAACTGTTGGGATGAGCAGCTAAAAGAGGATATAGATTTTTGTTATTTAGTTCATATATTTTTTGAAGTTGATTTTGATTTAAAATCGGATTTGTACAGAGGTTTTTTAGAGTCTTTTCATCTTTTTGATCTATTAGAAGATCGACTATGGTCTGTGAAAGCTTTTCGTTTTCTCCGATGCACGGCGGCGGAGTTTTTATAAGCGTCAATTTTTTTTCATCAACGGGTTGATATTTCCAAAGAGTTTCAAAGTCGATCAACTTTTCAAAGAGACTATTTATAAGGTTTTCATTTTTGCATAGAGCCTCTTTGATCCGATTGTTCGCTCTTTTATAGATAGATTCTTGCATTTGAATTGAAATAGAGGGGTTTTGAGCTAAAAAATAGTCGATATTTTCATCGTTTCGCATAAACGCTTTTTTGAGTGTTTTTTCGTTTGTAAAAGGGTTTGCGGCTATCGCCTCTTTTAAATTCATTGGTTTTTTAGCGCTGTTTTTACTTCGTTTTATTCGCAAATCGGGAAGATCGAACATGACTTCTAAAACATCGGGGTTTTTGGATATCTGAGCGACTTCGAAAATCGAGACCGGAGAGTAATACGCGGCGGAATCGAAACGGTCTTTTTTTAAAAATCTTTTTGCAAAAAGCGTGGAAATTTTCATATTGTCCGAGTTGTCGAACATTCCTTCTTCTTTCCAGTCGTATGTGCTAAAAAGTTTTAAAAAGAGTCGATCGCTTAGATACGGGTTATGCATAAGTCGAAAAAGTCTTTCTTTGTCGTTTGAGAGTTTTAGAGTCATCAAAATCGAGTCGCTATCTAGTTTTTTTGCATAGAGGCGGTCAAATTGATCGATACCGTAAATGGGAATCTTTTTTTGATAAGCTTGTGTCGCGCACTCTTCTTCAAACACGGATAGTATCGTGCCTTCGATTGCCATGACTACATCATCGTCGAGAGTCGTTTTGTATGAAATATCAAATTTTTCTAAAAGTAGTTCTATCTCTTCCTTGTTTAAAGAGTTAAAATGCCCCAAAAACAGTATCGATTTACCTTTGGCGTTTTGAAAGTCGATATCGATATTTTTCAAGGAACATCGCTTTTTTTTACACATCTTATACCCGCCGGCAGCGATAGCGTAGTCTCTTTAAATTTCGGTTCTTGATTGTGAGTGTTAATCGTTGTTAGCGAACCGTTAGGGTTAATCGCTACGGTTCGTTTGCATTTTACATATGTATAATAGGGCGTCAATCCGTCGTTATACATTCCCTCTAAAAAACTTTTCATCTCCTCAAGCGTCGGCACGCGCCAACTATTTGATCCGAAAAATGTTAGATTTTCGCAAAATGCTCGAGCGTCGGTCAAAGCCGTTTTAGCTTCCCCATGAAGAGCTTTGCAACCTTGTTTACTGTTGACGAAAAATAGATTTTGTCTTATGTCTTTTATGACGGTATGGTTGTTTTCATCCGTTATAGACTTGTAATCGATCGTTTGAAAATTTTTGGAAGCTTTGGGCGTATCGTCGCCGCAGGCGATAAGTAGTATCGCTAAAAAAATATATAAAAAATATTTCAAAATTCTTCTCCTTTGTTATAGAAAATAATTATAA
>JALWKJ010000070.1 GCA_027081495.1 Campylobacterales bacterium
TTAATGCACAAATTAAAAGAAGAGGAGATCTTCAGGTAAAAACTTTTAACTAAAGAAAAAATATCACAAGATTCATCTTTTTACTTATCGCATTTATTTTGGTCTCATTTTTTATTTTTTATATGATTGTTTATTTATGCATTGGGAAAGATGGCGCGTTATACTACAATATCCCCAGAAAAAACATCCAAATCCAAAAAGAAAATTATTCCTAAAACGATACAATAATACAGAGGAAAAACAGGAGATAAAAAAATGAGCTGCAAACGAAAAACATACATCATTTATGTACGATTCATATAGATCGTTTCAATAAAAAAGGTGCTATGCGGTAATATTTTAACGCCGCCGGTAATATTTCATGATGTATAAATCAATTTTTCTTCGATTTTTTTATCTTCAAGTTTTATTAGGCGCATAGGATATTGACCCAAATCAAGAAAGCGGATAAAGCCGCGTGTTGCGATAACCGTAACATCGTTGATTTTGCCGACATGATCGATGTGCTTATGACCGGATAAAGTAAGAATAAGGTTTTTGTATCCGAAAAGTTTTTTTTGCACCGCATCCGTGTTGTTTAATACATATTTATGCAAATCGTATTTCGTCTTGCCTCCCCAGTAGTTGGTATAGGGATGATGGTTAAGAATAACGGTCGGTTTGCCTTCTTCCAATTTTTTTTGCGCAAAAGCGATGGTTTGCGGCGTATAGAGACCGTTGTTGGCGTTTTCTATGCAACTGTCAAGTCCGAGAATCAGATATCCGTTTTTTTCAAACGCCCAATCCCTGCCGTTTACTTCCAGACCCTTGCCTTCTATAAACATTTTATGAAACCCCGACAAATCAATCGGATCTCCTTTGGGATACGGTGAGGATTCTTTGTTGCCTCGTACACAATAAGCCGGACAGTGTAATTTTGCAATGATTTTTGCGAAAGTTCTAGCGTCTTCGTCTTTGGGAGCATTGTTGTTGAAGTTATCGCCGCCGAAGAGAACAAAATCCAAATCGGGATAGTTTTTATTGATAAACGAAACGGCGATTTTCATCGCCTCGACGCTTTTTTCGTTTTTCAAATCCAAATGCGAGTCGGTAATATGTATAAACTCGATTTTTTGGGATATAGTTTTTTCTTCCGCCGCGGCAAATGCGGGCAATAAACCAAACGCCGTTACCGCCTTGATAAAATCTCTTCTTGAAATATTTTGCACTGATTCTCCTTCATATATCTTTTATCTAAAATATTACGACAAACTCTCTTAGCCTATGTAGTAGTAAGCGATCGATTTCAAGACGCCGAAAAATACGACTCGAAAACTTCAACCAACCATCCCTGGATGATAGAGGCTACAACGATATATAAAGTTAAAACCGCGGTAAATTTTAAACCGAAATAATCTACCATTAACGGTAAAAGAGGCAGTTTTACGGCTCTAGCGTAAAAAAATGTCGCTATATATCCGTCCAACACCCCTTTTTTTCGCAGATCCTCTAACATAGGATACCAGGCATACATCGGTCCATGACTTAACAAACCCGCAACTAGCGCGACAAGCCATCCTTTTACGCCTTTTTGTTTTGACAAAGAAGAGAAAAAATTTTTTTCTTGAAAAAAATAACCGATTATCGCCATCAAGATAATCACGATTGCAAATATCGGCAACAATATTTCAAGTACTTGCAGACTTTTTTGCAAACTTGCCGTAGCGCTTTTTATATCGATAAAGCTTAAAATCGCATAACACAAAACCACAAATAAAAAAAACTTTGTACCTCTGAAAAAAAAATCGTTTTGACTTTTTTTCATGGTAAAAATTTCAAAGTAGAGACTGTCGCAAGCGAAACCAAAATAGTAAAAACAAATGCCAAAATATTTCGCATGACGGTAAAACGAACTCCAAGCGTCTCTACTTCCAAAGGAAGCTGCACCACTCCAAGCGTAACCCAAGAGAGTACAAACGCGCTTACGGCATACATCGATATCCCCTCTTTTAAAAGCTCTCCGCCGACTATGTAGCTTACCATCGCCTGACCGGCCGCAACGCCGCCGACTATCGTGCCTATAAGCGTATCGTAAAAAACATTTCCTTTAAAAAAAGAACCTAACAATTCCGGAGTAATCAAAATCTGGAACAATCCGACCAACCCAACGACCCCAAGAATCATAGGTCCCATTCCAACAAGAGACATCGCACTTTGTTTATCACCGCGCCAACAAACATTTTTAATTTTTGATGCGGTGATTTTGTTCATAATCAAGGCAGATTTTAGCAGCACTAGCCTTAGCTAATACAAGAAAATCTAACGCAGAGTATGGACAAAAGCACCGCACCCTTCGGGGAGTACGGGAAGAAGCGATCTATGCGTCTAAAAAACTTTGAATTAACTAGTTAGTCCTACAGTTTTTTAAACACATATCTCACTCCTTCCCGTACTCTCAAAATTTAAGAATGTTTGTTGGCGCGGTGATAAGCGCCCTACCAAAGCTCTTTAACTCTTTTTTATCTTTAGACGGCTTTTTACTCATCTTCTTTTTTTATCGCCACTCTTGCCGCGGGATATGCTAAAAGCCTCTCTTTTGAGATTTTTTCACCCGTGTTTTCATCAAATCCGTAATCGCCCTCGTCGATCTTTTTAAGAGCGTCATTTACATCTTTTAACTCTTGTTTCAAAGACTTTAACAGATTCTGATCACGAGTATTTTCGATCTCTAGTTCGGCCATATCTTCTATATCGTCGATTTCATCTTCAAAAGTTATCTCATCTATCTCTTTTTTTAACTCGACCAACTCTTTTTCAAGGCGCTCTTTTTGATTTAAAAGCAACTCTTTAAAATAGTTTAAATCAAGATCATCTCTTTTTTTCATGCCAACCTCCTTTATTTATGTTAAAAAAGCGGCGTTTTATTTGCTATATGCCACGCCTGCATACCTTCCCAAGCTTCAACCGCGGATTCGGCAAACCAAAACAATTCTCTATCTTCCGCATCGATCACTCCTTCTATCTCAAGCATATCAAAATCTATAAGCTTTTGCCAATACTCCTTGCCTATGAATACAACCGGAACCGGAGCTATTTTTCTTGTTTGTATAAGGGTCAAAGTTTCAAACAACTCGTCAAGAGTTCCATATCCGCCGGGACAAACGACTAATCCACATGCTCTTTTTAAAAAATGCATCTTACGGATAGCAAAATAGTAAAACTGAAAACAGAGTTCGGGAGTTATATAAGGATTTGGGAACTGTTCATGCGGGAGAGTTATGTTAAGCCCAATCGTTTTCGCCCCGACATCAAACGCTCCTCTATTTGCCGCCTCCATAATTCCCGGACCGCCGCCCGTCATGATCGCTATATGATTGTCCTTTTGATCTTTTACCGCTTTGCCGACTAACTGCCCAAACTCCCGCGCTATATCGTAATATTTTGACTTTTCAAGAATTCTCTCCGCAATTTTAAGTTCTTTAAGACACGCTTGCGATTGCGAATCTTTTTGAAGAGCTTTTTGCGCTTTTTCAAGTCTTTTTAGCGCGGTTTTTCTCTCTACTATTCTAGTAGAGCCAAATACCACTATAGTCCTTTCGATACCGTGTTCTTTTAATATGAGTTCAGGTTTTATATAATCCAGCTCCAACCTTATGGGAAGCGTCTCTTCGGAAAAAAGAAACTCTTTATCTTCCTCCGCCAATCTATAACTGGGACTTCTTTTTATAGCCGCTATTCGTTTAAGAGCCTCGGGATCTTCGGTTTTGGGTTTTGGATGCTCCCACGGAAGTTTGCTCTTTCTTTTTGTTTTATTTGGCGGTTTTACGAAGTTTTTTTTCATATATCTTTATCCTGCTTCATTTTTAATCCAACTTTTTAATTTTCGTACATACTCTCTTTTTATCTCCTTACCCCTTATAGGCTCTTTTGCCTGAACATATAGATGAACCAAATCGCTATGATCGTCAGGAATCATCAAAACCCACTCATGAGTAGCAAATATGATCTTTATACCGTCAACATGTGAAACTTTATGCTCTTTGCCCTCTTGCATAAACATTCTCATCACTTTCCCTTTTGCGCTTGATGGGCATTCCAAAGATACAAAGCTGTAGTAAAAATCCTCAATGGACTCAAGAAGATCGGAAAATCTTACTTTATGTAAAGCCATAAACTCCAAAATCTTCAAACTCGCATAAATCGCGTCGCTATGATATCCGAACTCGCAAAATGCATAATGCGCATCTACATCGGCGATGAGATCGAATTTACCTAAATCCTCACTTGTTTTTCCCATCAGCCTCCCTCTGGTTATCACGACATCCGTAAATTTTTCATCCATTACATCGGGAGCCCAAGCCGGTAAAAATATCTCATATGTTTTACTATCGTGAAGATGAAGCATATATAAAAGAGCCATCAACACTCTCTCCCTGCTTACAATCACTCCTTTATCATCGATAATATCCAATCTCTGTCCGTTTGGATAAAGCATAATCGCTACCGTCAAATTTAACACTCTTACTATATTTGACAACTCTTTTTTTGCGTTATCTTGATTTGTAGCGGTGATTTTAGAGAGCTTTTTCGCACTTACATAATCGTTTATCATGATATTGTCGATTCCCAAAGTATCAAGTAAAGCCGGATATATATCGCTTACCATGCCATGAAGCATATTTGCCGCTATCTTAAAACCGCTTCCTACAAAAAGCTCTTTACCTATAAGTTTTCTTACGGCTTTTTTGTAGGAGAGTTTCATGTCATCGGCTGTTTTTACTTTTCCTACTCTTTGCGGATTTACACGCCTAAACTGTTCTCTAAAAAATATTCTCTCTATACTTTTGGAGAGATTCGTATCTATTAGCATGCCTTCGTGAGTAAAAAAAACTATCTCGGTCATATTTGCATGACTTACGGAGTGGCGTATATGAATACCCGCCGCTATATCATCGTTTTTAAAAAGTTCATGACGCATCACATTGCTGGGTATCGCCTGTATATCTACGCAGTTTATCCCCGTTGAAAGCAAACCTCCCAAAACAAATCTTTTTAACATGCGAGAAGAGGGATGATAATCCCTTGAAACATAAACCGTCGAACCCTGTTGTAAAATAGTTCCAAACGCTTCGGCGATCTTTACGGCCATCTCGCCGGTGAGTTCAACATTCGCGGAACCCACCACTTTACCTTTATGAAAAAGCGTGCTTTTATACTGTTCTCCCCATACTACATTGCTGCTTACGATTGATTTTTTCTCAATAGTTTTATTTGGCCAAATCGTTACATCTTTTATAATTTTTACTTTATCACCTATCTGGCAAAACTCCGCTATAACGCTTCCTTCATATATATAACACCACTCGCCCAAGGTAGTATCGTTACATATAACGCTGTTTTTTACATGCGTCCCGGCTCCAAGCGTTACCCCGTTCCAAAGAATCGAATCCACAACACCGCAACCGATGCCTATCTCGCATCCCTCGCCTATGACGCAATTATGAAGCATAGTATCGTTTGAGATAATACTGTTTTTGCCTATAATAACCGTTCCTTTTAGAGTCAATCTGCGGGGAAGTTTTACGCTATCGTCGATACAGATTTTTACACGCTCTTCTTTTTCACATTTTTCAGCCGTATCGTAAACGATTTTTTCTTCAAAAATATCTTTATGAACCTCTCTATAACTAATCGGATTCCCGACATCGCGCCAGTATCCGTCTATTTCACAGCCCCACAAGTCGATCCCTTCTTGCATGAGCTTTGGAAAAAGATCTTTGGAAAAATCGTACGATTCATTTTGAGGAATATACTTTAAAATCTCAGGTTCTATCAAATAAATTCCCGTATTGATCGTATCGCTGAAAACCTCTCCCCAGCCCGGTTTTTCCAAAAAACGCTCAATTCTTCCCTCTTTATCGGTTATAACGACTCCAAATTGCAACGGATCTTCGACGGATGTGAGGGTGATTGTAAGCTTTGATCTCTTTTTGCGATGAAAATTTATGATTTTTTTAAAATCAAAATCGGTTACTAAATCGCCGCTTACGATCATAAAGGTACTGTCGAGATGTTCTCTGGCAAAACCGACGGCTCCGGCGGTTCCGTAATCATCATCCGGAAGCGTATAGATCATCTTCACGCCCCAACGGCTTCCATCTTCAAAATACTCCCGTATGACTTCCGGTTTAAAATACAACAAAACAATGATTTCATCTATTCCGCTTTGTTTGAGTTTGTTGACTATATGCTCCATCATAGGAATATTTACGATAGGCAGCATTGGCTTTGGGATAGAATTTGTTAGCGGCTGGATTCTAGTTCCAAACCCGCCTGCCATCAAAACGGCTTTAATTTTTTGAGGCGTGGACATATATTTCCTTTTATGATTTTTACAATTTACGCTCCCGTAAGTGCATTTTTACACTCTTTTTTTAAACAAAAGCTCCTTCTAACTGAAGCAAAGAGTTTTCGCTTCCAAACGGATTATGAAGCTTTGGCGCATTTGGATCGTTTACCCATGATTTATCGTCTATAAGATAACGAAACTGATAATTTTGCCCCATCAACAGATATTTTCTTAGATAAAAGGTACCGTCTTTTTTTCTTTTCATCTCTTCGGGATCCCAACCGTTCCAATCACCGGCGATAGCGACGGATGAAACATTTTCATCGGGTTTAAAAGAAAATGTCACCCAGGCTTTTACGCCTTTTGGGTTAATCTTGACCATAATTACTCCTAAATTAAATATATTGAAATTATCACATAAAACCGGTAATACTCTATTAACAAAATAAAACTATTAAACTCTTTTAATATTTACCGAAAAAACCGCATTTTGAGCGTTATTCGTTTTGCAGTTTTTTTTCAAGTTCAACGATATCTCTGATTGTTTTTAAAACGCTGTCGGGATTTAATGAGATAGAGTCTATGCCCTCTCTTACCAAAAATTCCGCCACTTCGGGATAATCGGAAGGCGCCTGTCCGCAAATTCCGCTGTGTCTGTTATTTCTTTTAGCGCCTTTTACCGCCATTTCTATCATCTTTAAAACTCCGGGATCTCTTTCGTTATAATCAAAAGATACTATCTCGCTGTCTCTGTCAACTCCTAAAGTCAACTGCGTCAGGTCGTTTGAACCTATGCTAAAACCGTCAAATACCTCGCTGAAAGCGTCAATTTGTATGACATTATTTGGAATTTCACACATAACATAGATTTTTAATCCTCTCTCTCCTCGCTTAAGTCCGTAAGACTCCATAGCTTCAACCACTTTTTTACCCTCATCGACTCGGCGACAAAAAGGAATCATTAAAATCACATTTTCAAACCCCATATCTTCACGAACTCTTTTGACTGCTTTGCACTCAAGAGCAAATCCGTCTTTATAAGACTCATGAGTATATCGAGAGGCTCCTCTAAAGCCTATCATAGGATTATCCTCTTTTGGCTCAAAAAACCTTCCGCCAAGCAAAGAGGCGTATTCATTGGATTTAAAATCGCTCATACGAACCACGCACTCTTTGGGATAAACGGACGCGGCGATCGTAGCGATCCCCTCGCTAAGCGTTTTTATAAAGAAATCCTCCATACTCTCATACGCAAAGCTTAGATCCAAAAGCGCTTTTTTTGTCTCTTCGTCAATTTTTTGGGGATAAACAAGAGCCATAGGATGCGCTTTTATATACTCGTTTATAATAAACTCCATCCTCGCCAATCCTATGCCGTCAACGGGCAAAGAGGATAGCGAAAAAGCGATATCGGGATTTCCAAGATTCATCAAAATCTTCGTTTTTGTTTTAGGAAGCGCGCTAAGGTCTGTCTTAATAACTTCAAAATCAAGTATTCCTTCATATACATATCCCGTCTCTCCCTCCGCGCAACTTACCGTAACCTCATCCCCGTCTTTTAAAATCTTTGTCGCATTATCCGCTCCAACTACGGCAGCGATTCCAAGCTCTCTTGAAACAATCGCCGCATGACAGGTTCTCCCGCCCCTGTTCGTTACGATAGCCGATGCGGTTTTCATAACGGGCTCCCAATCGGGAGTAGTCGTATCCGCCACCAACACTTCACCCGGTTTAAAATCGCTCAAATTTTTTACATCGTTTATGACGCGTACCTTGCCGGCCGCGATTTTCGTACCCACGGCACGCCCTTTTGTCAAAACTTTGCCCTTCTCTTTTAAATGATACATCTTTAATATCGAGCCTTTTTTTTGAGACTCGACCGTTTCAGGACGCGCTTGAACCATATACAGTTTGTTTTCAAACCCGTCTTTTGCCCACTCCATATCCATAGGCTTGTTAAAACCGGCCTTTTTAGAGTAATGCTCTTCCACTTTTATGGCATAATCGGCAAGTATTTTTATATCTTCGTCGCTTATGCAAAAACGCTTTCTCTCATCTTCGGTTGTTTCTATATTTTTTGTATATTCTACCGCTATATTATTCGTATTTAAGGTATCGGTAAAAATCATTTTTAGAGATTTTTTGCCAAGCCTTCTCTTTAGTACGCTCTTATAACCCTTCTTAAATGTCGGTTTGTGCACATAAAAACTGTCCGGATCGATGGTGCCTTGTACCACATTTTCTCCAAGACCGTAAGCGGCGTTTATAAAAACTACATCGCGAAAACCGCTCTCCGTATCGAGGCTAAACATCACTCCGCTCGCACCTTTATCCGAACGAACCATCTTCATGACGACCACAGAGAGATAGACTTTTAGAAAATCAAATCCATGATCGCTTTTGTAGTGAATAGAGCGATCGGTAAAATTTGAAGCTAAACATCTTTTGTACGCATCTAACAACGCGTCTTTATTGTTTATATTTAAGTAAGTATCGTTTTGTCCGGCAAACGACGCCTCCGGGGAATCTTCGGCTGTAGCCGAAGAGCGTACCGCCAAAGAGAGATTTTGACCGTATTGCCCTTTTAGCTTTTCATATGCCTCTAATATCTCGCTCACAAGATCATCCGGGAGTTTACAGTTATGGATTATCTCACGACATTTTGCGCCTCTTTTTTGAAGCTCTTTGACATCATCGAGATCAAAATCGTCTAAAAGAGAGTGAAGGCTATCCCATGCGTCGTTATAATCGAGTACATGCTTATAAGCCGCCGCCGTTACGGCAAAACCGTTTGGAACCGATACCCCCTCTTTCGTGAGATTTCGGTACATCTCTCCAAGCGAGGCGTTTTTCCCTCCGACCTCGGCAACATCTTCTATGCCGATCTCATTAAACCACCTGATAAATACTCCGCCCATAATTTGCTCCTTGTGAGTTATTTATTACATTTCATTTGTGCGGCTTTTATGGTATGAAGTCTATTTAAAATATGTTCAAACTCTGAAAGATTTTCCTCATACTCTTTTTTAAGTTTATCTCTTTTAGATTCGACATACGCAATCTGTTTATCTATATCCGCCATATCGATTTTACAATTTTTAGCGGCTTCTTGCTCTTTTTGAAGCACCCAATCCATCGCTTTTTGAAAAAACTCAACCATTTTTTTCCTTTTTATAGTGATAGAGTCCTCTGAAAAACATGATTCTCGAACAACATTATTTTTTAGAGAACTCAGTAGTAAGAAGTATAGCTTATAGTTTAAACTTTTTCTGTCTGTTAGCTAACAAAACGGTAATACGGCGTCTATTTTTTCAAGTCTGAAATAGGTATATAAAATTTATCGAGATAATCTTTCATCATTCTTTTGGCGCTAAAGTGCGGAGCCATCGTTTTTATGGATTCTCTCATCATATCGACCCAACCTTTTGAAAAATTTCCTTCACCGAAATTATAATAAAGAGGCACTATTTCCTTCTCGATAAGTTCATATATAGATGTCGCGTCTTGCGCATCGTCCGATATCTCCCCTCCGATAAGCCAGCCGTTTTTGCCGTTGTAAGCTTCAGGCCACCAACCGTCAAGCGCAGATAGATGCAGCGATGCGTTGATAGCGGCTTTCATTCCGCTTGTACCGCAAGCTTCCATAGGAATTTTTGGAGTATTGAGCCATACATCGACTCCCCTTACCAAATATTTTGCCACATCTTCGCCATAATCCTCTACAAATGCGATCCGACCGCAAAATCCCGGATCTTGTGCCGCTTTAAAGATTTTTTGCAACCTTTTTTTACCGGGATTATCCGAAGGATGCGCTTTGCCCGCAAAAATTATCTGTATGGGCTGAGCGTAATTATTGACGATCTTTTTGAGGCGATCTATATCATGAAGAATAAGATCGGGGCGCTTATACTCCGTCATTCGTCTCGCAAAACCGATTGTTAAAACATCTGGATCCAGCATAACTCCTTCCGCCATCGCTACGAGCGGATCGATCCCCTCTTTTGACCATTTACGGCGTACTCTCTCACGGATAAAATTTACCATGCGTACCTTATTGACATAGTGGGTATTCCAGATATAACTATCCTCAAGCTCGGCTATTCTCTCCCAAATTTCCAGCATATCCTGCATTTGCAGCCACTCTTCTCCAAATATCTTATCCAGAGCTTCAAACAACTCGTCGCCAAGCCATGTCGGAAGATGCACGCCGTTTGTTACATAATCGATCGGCTTATTTGTTGAAGATAGTAGAGTCTTCCATATCTTATTTGCCACTTGAGCGTGTTTTTTGCTAACCGCGTTTTTGTTATGGCACATCTTTAAACCCAAAATCGTCATGTTAAAACCTTCAGAGGGAGAATCGGGATTTATGCCAAAACTCATAAATCGTTCTTTATCCATTCCGAGGCGTTTCCAATAATCCGTAAAATTTTTGCCTATTGCGTCAAAATCATATATATCGGTTGCCGCGGCAAGAGGAGTGTGGGTAGTGAATATGGAAGTTTTTCCAACCACTTCAACGGCTTCCTCTAAACCGAGACTCTCTTTTTCCATAAAGTAACAAACCCTTTCAAAAAGCGCAAACGCCGGATGCCCCTCGTTTAAATGAAGTATCGAATACTCGATCCCAAGCTCCTCGAGCACCCTATAACCGCCTATACCCAAAACTATTTGCTGTCTTAATCGCTGATTTAAGTCGGGAGTATATAGACGAAAACTTATCTGTCTATCCCAAGGATCGTTTTTTTCTATATCCGTATCCAAAAGATATAATTCTATCCGACCGACATTTATTTTCCAAACCGAAACATATACGACGGGATCGATAAAAGGCACTTCCAAAACCATATGTTCACCCTCTTTGTCCAATACCCTCTCTATAGGCGCTACATCGCGATCGATGGGCTCGTTCGTACCGTTTTGCCAACCGTCGCTTCCTATGATTTGTCGAACATACCCTTGCGGATACATAAATCCGATTCCTACAACGGGAAGTCCCATATCGCTAGACTCCTTTAAAATATCTCCCGCCAAAAATCCCAATCCGCCGGAATATATAGGCACGGAATGATGTAATCCATACTCAGCGCAAAAGTAAGCGATCGGCAGCGACTCTTTTTGGCTATATACGGATTTATCGTTCATATATCTTTTAAAAAGCGCATACACATAACGATACTCTCTCATGAAGCGCTCTTGTGCGCAAACGGATTCAAGCTCGTCTTTTGGCATCTTTTTTAACATAGCTATAGGATTATGTCCGCTCTCTTTCCAAAGATAGGGGTTTAACAGCCTAAAGAGATTTTTTCCTTTGGGATTCCAACTCCACCAAAGGTTTAGAGCTATCTCGCCCAATCCTTCGATCTCTTTTGGAAGTTGCGGCAAAGCGATATTTGTCGATGGATCTTTATTTATCATGATAGACTCCCAAGCGCCCAAGAAATCGTACCGATACCAAGCAATATGATCGATATAGCGGATTTAACACCCATTTTCGCACCCGCAAACCAAAGCGTATATATACCTTTTAACAAATTGTTACTCCCCGCGGCTATCAAAATCGCCGCGACTATTTGAGTCTCGCCTACACTGTATTTACCGGTCAAAAGCGACAATATAAACGGATCGATATCCGTAAGACCCGTTATAAAAGAGAGTATCTGCAAACCATGCAACCCGTAATGCTCGGTAACATAAGTCGTCAAACTCATCATGACGACAAACAAAAAAGCAAAAAGCAGCGCCGTACCGAGCTCGAGAGGATTATGATCCACAAACGCCACGCCTTTTGTTTTTGACTTGTGATTTCCCAAAAAAATAAAAGAGATCGAAAACCCGATAACGGCAAAAACGGCAAAAGGCAAAAGAATCAATTTCGCTATAGAGGCGTTAAAAATCGCCGCGACTACTATAAGTCGTAGATACATCATCGAAGTAGAAGCGACTATACCGGCGTCTATAACCGCATTTTGACCGGTTGACGCTATCTTTTTCGCCAACACTACGGTAGTAGCCGTCGATGAATAAAGCCCGCCGATAAGTCCCGTTAAAAAATAGCCCCGATTTGGAAACAGATACTTTTGTACGATATATCCTCCATAAGATATCGCCGATATAATCACAACCGCCATCCAGATTTTAAACGGGGACAAGGGAATAAATTCACTTACCTGTTTATCGGGCAAAAGCGGTAAAATCACTCCCGAAAGAAGCACCATTTTGCCCATTGTTTCAAATTCGGTCGTATCCGTACTTTCGCTTACTCGCTCAATCATTCCTTTAGCGTTTAAAACAAAGATGACTACTACAAAAAGAAATGTCGCCATCCAAAGAGGAAACAGTACGACCAAAGGACCGAAACTATAGATCAAAAGCGATACGAGATAAAGCAAAACGCTGCTTTTCCCCTCTTTGAGCTTATGCGTATAAAAAAGCGCGTACAGCAGGGTATAACCCAAAAATCCCGATATGTATAGTTTAAATGTCGGATCTATCTTATAAAAAATATACCCGAGCACGCCGATAAATGTAAGTGTTCTAGTCGTACCGAAAAAGCCGCTGTTTTTTTGAGTACTAATATGCCTATTATATGTTTTTACTTCCAATCCTATCAAAAAAGAAAAGACTATGGTAAGCCCAAAACCTACAACATTGGCGTCAAAATTCATATCGATCTCTTTACGGCATATGCGGATGCATCATAAACATCCCCAAAAATCCGTCAAAGAACACCCCAAGCAGAGCAAAAACGAAATATATAAGTATCATCGCCGGAATAGACGCAAACGCCAGTTTTACCATAAGAAACACCAAATCCAAAAAAGGAATAGAAACTCCAGTAATTTTTACCTCATGTTTATCCATCTTTTCCTCCTACCAATAAATTTTACATCATGCCGCGCATCAAAAGATTAAAATATGCCCACGGCATAAAATATCTCTGTAAATACCACCATATTCTTCTTGATTCATAAGGATTAAGTATAAATGTAGCTAGCGGCTTTTTTTCATTGTATTCGGCAAGTAAAACTTTACCGTATGAAGTTACTATGGGCGAAGCCGTATATCCGTCGTATGAATATTTTAGCTTATCTCCCTCAAGCGCCGCGGCTATATTGTCTTGGAGTATTATTCCTTGATGCTGCGCCGCCGCGCCGCTTTTTTTATCTCCCAATCCAACTATATCTCCGATACCGAAAACATTTTCGTAAATCTTATGTCGTAGAGTTTTTTCATCTACTTCCATCCATCCTTTTTGACTTCCTTTTAAAATCGCCAAAGACGATTCTCTTATCGCTTTAACGGCTTTTAGCGGCGGAACTATATGTATATAATCATATTCGAACTCTTTTTTTTCATCACGATTTTTAAAATATGCCCTTTTTTTATCCGAATCGATCGCGATTATATCGTGTTCATATACGATATCGATATTTTTATGTTTATTAACCTCTTTTCGCAGTACCTCGTCAAAAGATTTTAAAGATAAAAGTTTCGTATCCGCCGTTACGAATGTAAAATGGACATTTTTATTTGCGAATATCTTTTTAAGAAAACTATTATATAAAAAAAGTAACGAAAGAGAAGTCCCGGCGCCTTTTACGGGCGTGTTAGGTTCGGTAAAAAGCACTCTTAGAGGTTTTTTCGCGAATTTGGCGCTATGGAGCATTTTATCAAAAACCGCGTTTGTACTCTTTGCTCCCCTTGCGGTGCCTTTTATAGTATCGTTAAGATAAACGCTCGCAATCTCTTTTTTTCCTATCATATCGGCGCTTAGCCCTTCTATGGCGCTATAATCGTATTCTCCGCCAAGAGCCACTATCAAAATATCGTAAAATACTTCTCCGCTTTTTTCCGTTTTCAAAGTATTGTGCTTGGGATCGAACGAGATCACTTTTTCTTTAAGCCAGGTAACATTCTCAGGTAATAAATCAACGCTTTTTCTCAAATATTTTTGTTCTTTTTCCAAACCGGCCGCAACAAAAAGCTGACCGCTTTGATAGAGATGAAGCTCATTTGGAGATATAAGAACAATTTGCGCGTTTGGCGCGCTGCGGCGAGCGCGGGCAGCGGCAATTATACCCGCCGTACCGCCGCCGGCTATAACGATTCGAGCTTTTTTATGACTCGCGGGTCTTGAAAGCAGATTATTTTCATCGGCAAATACGCTATGCGCACTTAAAAGCATACCGCTTGCGACACTCATGATCTTAAGCGCTTCTCTTCTATTTAGATATTCTTTTTTCAAAACCACCTCCTTAAATGATATCTTCATGATATCTTTTACGATAGTAACGAAGCACCGCCATTTTCACCGCATCGTTAAACACAAACCAAACAAGCGCATATCCCCACATCCATATAGCCCACTCCCAACCGATGGGTTCCATAAGCCCAAAACCGTAAACCGCTATAACGGTGCCGGCAACCCGACTAAAAAATGTCGCGTTAAAAAGTGTCCACGAAGGCCATGGTCTTTTCCAAAACCAATCGTCTATACGGGTGTTATATATAGTGCCGTGTCCGGCTATTACAAGTTTTGCGAAAAATGCGCTTTGCACAAAATCAAGCGGTAAATGCATCAAAGAAATCAAAATCCAAAAGAGCGTAAACGAAGATATTACTCCGGCGATTCCAAGCCATGAAGCCAAAATAAAAACCTCTTTCATATCCCATCTGACGGGATTTTGGCGAACTTTCGTATTGTCGTACGCGATTGTCATAATCGGTATATCGTTTAAAAGCGCCAATATAATAATCATAAGCGCCGTAATCGGATAAAAGTCATATATCACGATCGCAAGCGTCATAAATACAATCACGCGAATAGTTTCGGCGATTCTAAAAATGGTATAACTTTTCATCCTCTCAAATATCTGTCTAGCCGATTTGATAGCGTCTATGATCACTTTTAAACCGGGAGCCAGCAAAACGATATCGGCGGCCGCTCTTGCGGCGTCCGTCGCGCCGCTAACGGCTATACCGCAATCGGCTTTTTTCAAAGCTGGAGCGTCATTTACCCCGTCGCCCGTCATACCCACTATGTGATCCGCTTTTTGAAGTTCATCGACGATAAAGTATTTATCTTCGGGATAAACCTGCGCAAATCCGCCCGCCTCTTCGATCATAGCTATGATTTCCGATTCGTGTTTTTTAACGGAACCTTTTGGTAAAGGAGTATTATAAAGCTCTTTTTCCACCTCTTTTACGATCTTTTTCGTTAGCTTTTGTATCTCGTCTTTTGGGATATCAGGTTTTAAGACTTTCGTAAAAGCTTTTGAAAGTACCTGGGCAAGCACTAAAAACTCCCCGATACTTTCTCCTTTCAGCTCTCTAATATCTTGGATTTTGCCTTTTATGGAAAGTAACGAGGCGATATATTTGGCGACGGCGATATTATCGCCCGTTACCATTTTTATGGAGACTCCTTTATTTTCGGCTTCGGCGATCGTCTCTTTGGAATCCTCTCTCAACGGATCATAAAGCGGTATCAAACCGACTAAATGATATCTATCTTCCTCACAGTTTCGATACCCTACGCCTAGCGTTCTAAAACCGTTACCGGCAAATTCTTCCACTTTTTTATATAAAAGATCTTTATCGAACTCATTTTCGTCACTAAGCTCTATGATAACTTGAGGAGCGCCTTTAGTGACGACAAGTTCGCATTTTTCATTCTTTATAACCGCTTCGGTGCGTTTTCTTACGGGATCAAAAGGAATAAATTTTTTAAGAGTATAGTTTGCAAAAATTTTATTTTCTTGCGCAAAATCGAAAATAGGCTTTTCTATGGGGTCGTGATTATGTTTCTGGCTTGCCATCAAGGCGTATGTAATCAAATCTTTTATCTGATATTTTCCAACCAAATAGGGTTTGGATATCTCCATCTCATTTTTTGTAAGAGTTCCCGTTTTATCCGAACAAAGAATATCCATTCCCGCCATCTCTTCGATCGATGCGAGACGGCTGACGATCGCCTCTTTTGCCGCAAGCGCCTTGGCTCCTATCGCCATCGTAACGGTCAATACGGCCGGCATAGCCACGGGAATAGCCGAAATGGTAAGCACAAGAGCAAAAACCAAAAGCTCTAAAGTCGGCTGATCTGTTTTTAGACCATGATATATGATGATAGCGATCATAACAAGAGTAACGATGATTAAAAAGTTACCCACTTTTATAACCATTTTTTGAAAATGACTTCTCTCTTCTCTTTGGGCTTTTGCGACAAGAGAGACGGTTCGTCCAAAATAGGTATTTTTACCGGTTGCCGATACTTCGCCGATCATTTCACCCTGCTTTATGATAGCGTTTGCATACAAATCGTCGCCCGCTTTTTTATGAACGGGTAGAGATTCGCCCGTAAGCGCCGACTGATCGACTTGCAAAAAATCGCCCCCGCCTATTAGTTTTAAGTCCGCGGGAACGATATCGCCTATTTTCAGTTTAACTATATCGCCGGGCACGAGCTCTTTCGCATCTATCTGAACCCAGTGACCGTCGCGAAGAGCGATCGCTTTTCTTGCAAGTTTTTGTTTCAAGACTTTTATAGCGTTAAGAGCTTTGGATTCTTGATAAAAATCGACTAACGCGTTTACAAAAAGCAAAATCAGAATAATCGTAAAATCTTCCCATCTTTTAGCCGCCGCCGAAAGTATAGCCGCGACTTCGATCATCCACGGGATCGGTCCCCAAAAACGACGAAACAGTCTGTGCAGCCAACTCTCCTCTTTCTCTTGTATCTCATTGAAACCGTATTTTTTGAGTCTTTTTTCGGCTTCTTGGTTCGTAAGACCTTTTATTTTATCGATATCCATACTTCACCCCTTTATCAGGAAACAAAAATCTTCTCTTTCTCTTTTACTATATGTACACGATTTTGCATATGTTTTTTTATCTCTTTTTTAAAAATTATCTGTTTCTCTTTCTCACCGTGAATCAAAAAGATATTTCCTAGCGTATCAAAGCTCTTCATCCACTCTAAAAGCTCGCTTTGATCGGCATGGGCGGAAAAACCGTTTATGGTATATATTTTAGCGTTTACATTGACTTTTTCATGATAAACATCAATCCATTTCGCACCTTCTACAATCTTCCTTCCAAGTGTTCCGTATGCCTGATAACCCACAAAAATAACACAGTTTTTCGGATTCCAGATTCGATTTTTAAAATGATGTTGTATTCGTCCGCCTGTACACATTCCGCTTCCGGCTATGATGATACAGCTGTCTTCTTCATTGATCTTTTTTGATTCTTCGGGTTTAAGAGTATAGTGCAAATACTCAAACTCAAATATCGTACCGTCTCTTTTTAAAAAATCGTTACAACACTTGCTGAGTTCTTGATGATATTTGTTATAAAGATTCGTAGCCCTAATCGCCATAGGAGAATCGAGAAATATTTTACATACGGGTAACTCTTTGTCGTCGTACATCTGTTTTAAAATGCACAGTATCTCCTGAGTTCTCTCGATGGCAAAAGAGGGTATCATGATACTTCCCTGCGACAAAAGCGTATTTACTATAGCCTCTTTAAACTCTTCTACGCTCTCTTTGATACCTTTATGGTTACGATCTCCGTATGTTGACTCTATATAAAGAGTATCCGCTTTTTTTACGATAACCGGATCAGACATGACTATATCGTTGTGATTTCCCAAATCTCCGCTAAAAACAATCGTTTTCGGCTGCCCCTGTTCAATATAATCAATCTGGATCGTCGCCGAATCAAGAATATGCCCGGCATTTCTAAAAATCGCGCTTACATCCTTTCCTAACGATACTTTCTCGTCGTATGAGACATATGTGCTGGGCAAATCATACGCGCTTTCTACATCTTCTACGGTATAAAGAGGAAGAGCGACCCTATCTTCTTCGCCTCTTCTTTGAGCTTTTCTCATTCTGGTTTTAAACTCTTCCTCCATCAAATGAGCGGCATCCAATAAAACTACTTCAGCCAGATCGAAAGTCGATCCGAGAGTGATTATTCTGCCGCGAAATCCCTCTTTGACCAATTTCGGTATTCTTCCTACATGATCTAAATGAGCATGCGTAATAAGCAAAACATCGACTTCTTTTGGATCAAAACCGAAAGCCTTGTAGTTTTCTCTCTCATGTTCTCCTTGAAACATACCGCAATCAATCATGATTTTTAATCCGTTTTCAAGCTGCAAGAGATGACATGAACCCGTTACGACCTCAGCCGCGCCAAAAGATTGAATAACCGCCATAATAGTCCTTTAAAATTTATTCATCGAGTTTTTGCAAAAACGATCCGCCCATAAAAAGCGCCAAACCGTCGAACAAAAGACTTATACCTACAAATATACCTACTAAATAAAGAGAGCTAAAAGGCCATCCTATGACGAATAACACCCCAAGCACAAGCGACAATAAAGCGTTTACCAACCATACCCACCACCCCTTTGCGGGATGGATATTTGACGCCAAGGCGAAACCGGCAAAAGCATCCATAAAAAAGTATATCGAAAGCAGTAATCCGACGGTCGCCACGCCGCCAAGAGGATAAAACAGCATAAAAAGCGCTACGCCTATAAGGATTACCGCTTTAAGCCAGCCTCTGTATTCGCTTCTATCCGTCTGCCAAGTAAAAAAAGCGGCGGCTATTCCCGCAAAGAGTAATAACCACGCTACGAAAGCAACGGTAGCAAGCGTCATAAACATAGGAAATACTATGCCTACAATCCCCAAAACCATAAAAACTATACCCGTAATTTTTGCATGTTTGCCAAATTTTTTAAAAACAGGCTCATCAATAGGATAATTCCACATATTTTACTCCTAATGAAATTTTTCAGTGAATTCAATTATATATAAATAAAATAGTTATATCTGTAAGCCAACTAACATAAAAGAGAAAAGGCGGGAAGGAGATTCCCGCCTTGAAGAGTGTGTTTAATTAAAAGTTAAAATTCGGAAAAGATTGCGGTTTTTGCAAAAACCAAACTTCTATTTCGGACGGATCGTCGTCTTGACCGCCATATGTATTATCTCCGTTTGTATCATAAGTGGAGGCGAACTTCCATAGTTCAGCGTTTTTAACGAGTAGGTTCATGCGAGTATCTTCAAATTCCAAAATTTTTGAACCTAAAATTTTGTATGAGCTAACGGAAGTCGTATTTCCGCCGTCTGAAACATTTCTAATAGTGAAATCGGTGATATTTGCATCTATTTTTGCAAAAACTTTACCGCTTTCATCAACCCATGAGGTATAAAATGTCGTACCATTTAAATCATCGGAAGTGAATGATAGAGTATGGGCTTTGTCAAAAATCGTTATTTCCACTCTCTGTGTCGTTGTTTTATTGCCGTCTGTCAAATTCATATCTATAAAATCCGTACCGTTAAAATCCGACGGCGGCATATATATAACGCTATTTAGCGCATCCATCTCGATTGTAAAATTATCATCTACCGCATCATTGTTTACTTTAAGAACTCCATGTGCCGGCTTTTTAACGATTCCCATCGTTAATGCGTCTTGATCCTCATCGACAGGCGAAATAGCGCGAGTCATATCTATAGGAACGCCATCCATGGTGACGGGAGGAAAATTTATGATAATTTCAGGTGCATGATTAGTGTCTGTTTCCGTAAACGAAGGATATCCGACGGGCTTATTCCGATACCATTTGATAATATCTTTTCCGTCATCGTCTTCAACCATTAGCAATAAATACGCAAGAGTCTGATTTAAAAGGGTTAAATTGTGCTCTTTAGATGAAATCGTCGCTGCTAAATTTGAGTTAGTTATTTCATATGTTCCTTTTTCTACTTCTATCGTATCTCCAATTTGATTTGTTACCGTTATATTCTGATCCGTAATATCAAATTTTGCATAAGCGATTTCGTCATTTTCCATCCATGATGTATAAAAAGTTTTATTCGCTACCATTTGAGTAGTTATAGGAATACTCTTTAGCGTTATAAAACCTCCGATTTTATCAAAAATATTTTCATCATCTTCATTTTGTATGCCGATAGTGGCTGTAACGCTAAATATTTCACCTAATTCGCCTATAGAATCAAGAGGAACAATCAACTCTACGCCGTTACTAAAAGTTTTATAATCGTATCCCTCTATTGATGCGCCTTCGGAAGAAGCCGTATCTACCATATATGCGCTATCTTTCATGAGTCCAAACTCATATCGAGTATCGATCTCTATCCAAAAAATATTTGAATATCCTTCCGGCGGCGTTTGGGTAGCGATTGCGTTTTTGATATCTCCTTTTGATTTTACCGTTATTATTAATTTATTGTCTTTTATGCTCGTTTCTAAAGATATAAGCTCAAATCCGGGATTAGCTCCGGAAGAATCCGACTGAGAATCTTTAATCACCTCGTTATAGTTAACGCTTTTTTCAATTAACTTGGTCTCCGCGTCTTTGAGTGTTTTAAATAGAAAAAACCGTTCATCGTCTTGTTCCGAAGTCAAAATAAAATATTTATTGCCATTTACGACTCTCTCGAATATTTCTTTACCGTTTATTTTTAATTTACCGTTTTCAACGATATATGTACTTACATCATGTGCATTTGGATTTAGCATACTTTGCCACTTCAGATGCGTCTGGTTAAAATCCAACACTCCCCAATCATTCTCTTCGATTATATAAAATCTTTTATCGGCGATCTCATCTTTAGTCAAAGGAAGAGTGCTTGGGTTAAAAGTACCGTTATTATCCGCTATATTGTTCTCTATATCTCTTTTTTTCATAGCTTCCGCTAATTTTTGAGTAGCGTCGCTGTCTCCGGCTTGCGCGTCTTTCAAATCTTCAGTAACCTCATCGATAAAATCCGCCATACTTATATTTGCATCTTTTGCCGCATCTTGAAATGATCCTATAACCTCTTTATAATCTCCTTTTAAAGGATCGTCATTTAAAGGATCTATACCGAACATCGATTTGATGTCATCGTTTGCGGCTGTAAGATTTGCTTTGCTTACTCCAAGCTGTTGCATCCTTTTAACAACCGCTTCGGTTAAAGGTGAAATATTTACGGTGACTTTACCGCTATTTTCCGTAACAGCCGCAGCCGATCTTAGTTTCAACCCCGATGAACACATGCTTCTAACCATTGAAGCCGGATTTAACATCCTTGATAAACTATCGCAGGTCACTTCAACCTCGACAATTCCGTTATAAGATATATTTAGATCATATGTACCGTCGTCATTGTCGGTTCTACCGTTAGCCAATAATTTGTTTTTATTGCCAAAAGGATAGACTCCTACGATACCGTTTACTATAAGATCATCGACCGCTATACCCGTAATTTTTACATTCGCGCCGGATTTTGGATCATTGCTTCCACCGCATCCAATAATCGCAAAAATTACAAATATACTTAACAGATATTTGAACATATGACTCTCCTTCTCTAATTTATTAATCACATATAAATTCATTATATTAGATAGATTATTAATAATAAATAAATATTTTATCTATTAATCATATTTTTTAAAAGTTATTTCATTTACTGAGTATTAATCCTATATTAACGCTTGTATTTTATAATTTCACTATAAAATTACTTTAGTATCAAGGAGTCAACTATGAAAAAGTTAGTCATTTCCGGTTTAGCAGCCTTAGCATTAAGTACGA
>JALWKJ010000071.1 GCA_027081495.1 Campylobacterales bacterium
ATTTTATAGATACAATGCAAGATAGTATAGTCTGTTATAAATCAAAAAACAAACTCCAAAAGAGACTTCTTTCAACTTTTCCCAAAGATACTTTGATTTTTATCATGAGTGATATGTACGCGCAAGGTTGGTCAAATATAAAACTTTTAGATAAACTCTATCAGTGGCAAAAAAAAGCCCCTATGGCTATCATCCAGATGCTGCCTTACGGATTATGGAAATCAACCATACTAAACCATACAACTTTAACACTTTTAAGATCAAATAAAGTCTTTGTAAAAAACGAGTACTTCATAAGCAGAACAAAAATCAAAAAAGAAGATGACAAAGTGATGAAAATCCCTCTTTTAAACTTTGATACGACATCTTTTGATGTTTATGGAAGAGTGATGGGCGCAAAACCAAAAAATCGCATAGACGGCGCGATATTTAACCTTTCAAAATTTAAAGAGAAAAGGTTTATCAAAGATCGTAAGATTTTAAATTCTGAACAGAGAATAAGAAAGTTTTACGAGAGTGCGAGCGAGCCTGCAAAAAGATTGGCTGAGTATTTAAGCGTCGTACCTCTTAAGTTCCCTATCATGAAAATAGTACAACAAAAACTGCTTTTAGAGACTTCTCAGGTATATCTTAGTGAAGTCTTTATGAGCGTTTTGGTAGATAAAGATTCAAATAGAGACGGGATTTACCGTTTTTATAAAGGCGATGATGAAAAAGAGGGTGTTAGAGATATACTTTTGACACTGCTTGGAACCAACAAAGCGATAGATACGATTATCACTATTTCCGGTTTTATAAGTGAAAGAGAGGGCGCTTTTGATTTTTTATCATTTCTCAACAATCCCTCATCCATAGAAAAAAGTAAAGAGTACGATGAAATAGACAGAGAATTTGCAAGAATATCGGCAAAGATACTTGAAAATATGGGCGGCGAATATGCGAAACTAGCCCAAACTTTAACAGAATATATAGATGACTATGAAGAGATTGAAGAAGATGAATTTCAAACAGTTACCCCAACCTCCAAACGCTTCCAAATGGGTTCAAACGATGGCAGAGACAATGAAAAACAAGTTCATGAAGTCATCATAAACTATGACTTTGAGATAGCAAAATACCCTGTAACGGTAGGAGAGTTCAGAGCTTTTGTAAATGATACCGGTTATAAAACAGAAGCGGAAGTTGGTGACGGCGCTTTCGTTTGGGATGAAAAAAATGTGAATATGAAAAAAGATGCTTACTGGGATAATCCTTATTTTGAGCAAACAGACGATTCTCCTGTAGTTTGTGTTTCATGGAATGATGCTCAGGAATACATCAAGTGGCTAAATCAAAAAACAGGCGAAACATACAGACTGCCGAGCGAAGCGGAGTGGGAGTTTGCTTGCCGTGCGGGTACTACCACAAAGTGGAGTTTCGGAGATGATGAGAAGGAGCTTGAAAAGTATGCTTGGTATGATGAAAACAGCGATGGCAAAACGCATCCGGTAGGAGAAAAACTAGCAAATCCCTGGGGACTTTATGATATGCACGGCAATGTCTGGGAATGGTGTGAGGATGATTGGGCAAATAACTATAATGAAACGCCAAGAGATGGAAGTGCAAATCATAATCAAAAAGAAGGAACTAAAATCCTTCGGGGCGGTTCGTGGGGCAGCATTGCTGTCAACTCTCGCTCCGCTGTCCGTAACTGGGGCGATCCGGGCAATCGTAGCGGTAGCAGCGGTTTTCGTCTCCTCAGAGTTATTAGGTGAAAAACGAAAAGTGAAAGGTGAAAAGTGTTGGTTTGCATTGCTTTGCCATGTTGTTATTTTAAATAAAAAGAGTTGCGGAGCAACATTTCCATAATTTTTCGTTTTTCACTTTTAGTTTTAGTTTAAAAAGGGTTTTCAGTGAGTGGAAGTATTTTAAAAACAAAGAGTTATGATTTTGCTTTGAGAGTTGTAAAACTTTACAAATATCTTTGTGGTCAGAAAAAAGAGTTTGTTTTGAGTAAGCAAGTGCTTCGTAGTACAACGGCGATTGGCGCTTTGGTCAAAGAGGCGGAATTTGCTCAATCAAGAGCCGATTTTATTAGTAAACTGAGCATAGCTCTAAAAGAAGCCAATGAAACAGAGTATTGGTTATCTCTTTTAAAAGACTCTGATTATATAACGGATGAGATGCATCAAAGTATAAATCCGGATATAAAAGCGCTTATCGGTATTTTAGTCTCTAGTGTAAAAACGGCAAAATCAAAATGAAAAAGATTTTTCACTTTTCACTTTTCACTTTTCGTTTTTCACTTATATTATCTCCTCGGGAAACCTGTAGTATTGGTGGAGTCGGTTTTGAAAATCGGCTTTGCTACTAAAATATGCTAAAATAAATTAACCAAAAGGAGTTTTCAATGGATGCTATTTTACTTCAGAAACTCAAAGAGAAAAAAAGATCGTTGTTGGATGAAGGCTTTGAGATTGTAGGTGTTTTTGGTTCGTATGCCAGAGGGGAAGAAAAAGAAGATAGTGATATTGATCTGTTATACGACATTAAACCGATATTTTTAAAAAAATATGGAGGTTTTCAAGCTTTTGCCAAACTCAATGAGATACGAGAGGAGTTAAAAGAGTTTTTAAAGAGAGATATTGATATCGTTACTATCGATAACAGCAGCACTACTTTTAAAAAGTATGCGCTTAAGGATATCATATATGTCTAAATCAGTAGAAAAGTTAGAGTTTATATTAGAAAAAATAGAAGATATCATAAGAAGATTTATCCCGGAATTGAAATCGATAATTATGGATGTACTAAAAGATGGCTGATTTCAAAAAACCAAAAATGATCCGCATCCTAAACTCCCTCTCTATCGATATGGTTCGCATCAAAAAAGGCTCATTCATGATGGGTGAAGGGAAAAATCAAAAAAAAGTAACCATCGAGAACGATTTTGAGATAGGCAAATACCCCGTCACCGTAGCCGAATATATGCACTTTGTCAAAGATGTAAAAAAACACTATCCGAAGTGGCTGGAAGAAGGCAGTGAATATCACATAGAAACAGGAACGGATGATCGCTATAAAAAGATGAAAAATCTTCAAAATCCAAACGCGCCGATAGTGGGTATAAGCTGGCATGATGCGACGGCTTACTGTAAGTGGCTGAGTGAGAAGAGAAAGGAGGAGTTTAGACTTCCAAGTGAAAAAGAGTGGGAGTATGCTTGTAGGGCTGGAACAACAACAAAGTGGAGTTTTGGAGATGATGAAAAAGAGCTTGGAGAATATGCATGGTATGATAAAAATTCTTATGATTTGGGAGAAAAACATGAAAATTACGGCGTGCAAGAAGTAGGCAAAAAGAAACCAAATCCCTGGGGGTTATATGATATGTACGGCAATGTCTGGGAATGGTGTGAAGACTGGTATGATGAGGATAAAGACACAAAAGTCCTTCGGGGCGGTTCGTGGGGCTACAATGCTTACGGCACTCGCTCCGCTAACCGTCTCAGGGTCATTCCGGGCAATCGTTACTATAACAACGGTTTTCGTCTCCTCAGAACTTTACCTTCTTGATTGGGCGTTTTTTAGCTTTGGGGTTTTTACTTTTTTCTTTTTAACAAGCCCCGCAGGGCGAAGATGTTTGCTTTAAGAGGAGGGTGATTTACCTCTCCTCTATCGTAACCGTATGCGTGCCGTAGTTGTTGAAAGTTAGTTGAATATTTTTGCCGCCTTTACCGTAGCCGCCTCTTGAACACCCTCTTTTTCTATTGTTTCTATGATGAGTTCTTTTATAGCCGCTATATGAAATCTTAGCTCCGCTTATGCGATAGTTTCGTAAGCTTTTTGCCAGAGATATATCGACTACTCCCTCTCCTTTGAAGCTAAAGGATAGATTGCTTCCGTCTCCCTCAACGCTTAAAAGCTCGGCTCTCATCGGCAAGCGGGTGATATGCGTTACATTTTCTCGCTCTTCTGCTTTGTGAACGGTATAGCTGCCGGCGTCTTTATCCAAAAAGAGTTTTTTATCGCTGTAAGCATACCAGTTATCTACGCTTTGGATTTTTTCACCGTTATCTAACGCAATCTCTACCGCAAATTTTCCGGCATTTTGAGAATCGACTCTAACCGTTACGGTATCGTCGTAGTTTTTTATATCTATTTTCGAATTTTTAAACTCTTCGATTCTAGCGGCCAAATCAGCGCTTGTTAAAAATTCGGCGCCCGTGAAATATGCTCTTTTGATCAGACTCGTAAACATAGAAAGAGAATATTTACCGGATTTTACGCCGGTTGTCGGACCGTAATCATGCCAAGGCCAGTGGATAATCGGCTGCGAGGCGTGTTTTATGATCTTTTTGTATTCGTTTTGCCAATACCTAGTCGCTTCTTCGGGCGATAGAGGTTTAGGAACGAATTTTCCCTCGTTCTCATCCCATACGGGTACTCCAAACTCTATGAGAGTAAAGTCAAAAGCCATATTCGGACTTAGATAGACTTTTGAGCTTGAGGGAGTAAGATACCCCATAGCTCCGGGGTATCCCGCGCCCTCTCCGGAGTATCCGCCGCTTAGATAATCAAGATATTGCATGATCTCTTCAGCGGTTTTTATATCTTCCGGAGCTCCGGGAACCGCGCCTCCTCGAATATTTTTATCTCTCCAAGTCGGGTTTAGATGCGAAGCTATGATATCCATCGAGTCGTTAAACTCAAATTTCAACTCGTCGGTTGAGAGTTTGTTCGTATCATGCGGATGAGTGTAGGAGTGTGTTCCTATCTCGTTTCCAAGGTCGATATACGATCTATATAAAACACTCGAGTAGTCCCAGTCGGTTCTTTGATCGGGCGGATTGTTTCCGATGTTTATATAGTAGCTTCCGACAAAATTAAATCTTCTTTTCCAGTTTTTCAACAATCTTAAGAGCGCTCCGTCGTTCTCTTTTACTTCATCGATCTCTTGAGATTGATCCATATCGTTTCTTGAGACAAATAGATTGTTGAAACGACCGATTTTTAACGCCGCGGGGGATTTCTCGCCGTAAACGCTCCATTGGATCGCCGACCAAAGAAGGTTGGAGTCGCCCATAAACTCAAGCGAACTGAAATGGACATTTCTTCCTCCGGTTTGCATAGCGATTACGCCGTTGTAGGAGTCTGAATCGTTGATGGTCTGGGTCGCCAGTATATCGATTTTTTGTTCTTCTTCTCCGTTGCTTACGGGAGCGAAGTAGCTGTACCAGTGGTTGTTGTCGTATTTTAAAATGGTCTCGTTTTGAGTATAACCGCGCATAATCGGATGAGAACTGTTTTTTGCTTTTAACGAGATTTTTACCGGACCGTTTCCGTCAACTCTTCCGATTCCCAGCATCTGTTTCATGTTTTTGTATGCGTCGCCGTTTATCGCCGAGCCGTCGGAGAGGTTTGTCATCCAGTCGCCGGCGGTGATTATGCCTATACCGTAATAGTAAATCGCCGCATAGAGCGCGTCGTGGATTTTTTTGATTTTATCTTTAGGAACGAAAGAGAAGTTTGGAAATATCAGCGTATCGTATTTAATAAGTTTCGATATATCCGTCAAGTCGTCTTCGCTTAAAAGATCAAACGGAATTCCCGCCATCATCGATTGATACTGCATAGTCATGAAAATCTGAGAATATGCTTTTTTGATCTTGAGATTCGCATCGTAAAAATGCTCTTTGCTAGTTTGTGAATAGACGATACCGACTCTTTTATCGGAGAATGTTTTTGTAGGCAGATCAAGAGGAGAGTTTGATACGAAAAATTGACCCAAGTCGTAATATCGCGGAAAAAATACTTGATCGTTTAAATCGGCGATGACGCCTATGCCGCCGTCTATGTTTCCAAGAAACGAAGAGGGAATCGAGAGTTCTATAACCGTTTTTTCGTCATTGTAGCTATACTCGAGCGGTCCTGCGACAAACGCTCCGTCACTGTCGTAGAGATAAGGCTTATCGTCGCCGCCGTATATATTTACGAAATATTCCGCGC
>JALWKJ010000072.1 GCA_027081495.1 Campylobacterales bacterium
GTTTAAAATGCTTAGCGTTAAAAAGTAAAGTTTTTTTTCTTTTATATCGACACCGAATGCTTCTAGGGTATCAAGAACCTCAAGAGCTTTGTCATATAGTCTAAGGTTGTCGTAAATCACTATGAGGTAAGTTAGAGCTTCTTCGTTTCTGGGATAAATTTTCAAAGCTCCCAGAAGAATTTCTCTCGATCTTTCCAAAAATCCGGCTTTGTAGTATGTTTTGCCAAGTAGAGTTAAAACATCTTTTTTTACGATCGTATCTTTGACGCCTTTTAAAATAGCTTGATAAATTTCTATCGCTTTTTGGTATTCGCCGCCTTTTTCAAATGTTAGCGCCATTAAAACCGAAGATTCTATGGGAAGTTGTTTTTTTTGTATAACCTCTTTGTATTCGCTGAAACCGTCGTATTGGTGAAATTTTTTTAAAAACTTGTTGACGCTCGATTCTTCGTCTTTTGATTTGAAAAAACCCCATGAATAGCTAAAAAACGAAACTATAAGAACTATGGCTACAAGTAAGATAACGCCGTAAATAGGGTCGCGATAGTCTATAGAAAAAATATCCAAAATATAGTCCGTAAAGTTTGGTCTAGGATATTTTCAAACACTTGAAAAAGAGCTTGAAAATATTCTAAATAATTATAACAAAAACAGTATGAAAGTTAAGAAGTGTTGTTTTTGTTATCACTTCTTAACCAAAGCCGTTTATAGAGCCTCTTCGTCCTCTTCTCCCGTTCTGATTCTAATAGTCTTTTCTATAGACGATACAAAAATCTTACCGTCGCCTATTTTACCGGTTTTTGCGGCGGTTTGAATGGCGTTTAACGCGGTATCGACAAAACCTTCGGAAACTACTACTTCTATTTTTACTTTAGGTAGAAAGTCTATGACATATTCGGCGCCTCTATAGAGTTCCGAATGACCTTGTTGCCGTCCGTAGCCTTTTACTTCAGAGACCGTCATACCCTCTATTTCCGCGGCTACGAGCGCTTCTTTCACATCGTCTAGTTTAAACGGTTTTATGATTGCTTCTATCTTTTTCATTTGTTAAATTCTCCTTTTTTGTGAAAAGTCCATTTTAATCTTTTGCTTTAAAGTTAAAGCAAAAGATTTTATGAATTTTACTATAGATTAATTGATTTCTCGCCATGAGTAGCTTCGTCAAGCCCCATTTGCTCAGTCTCTTCATCTACTCTTCCGCCACCCGTTAGAAGGCTTGATATGAAAAAGACTACCGCGGTAGCGATACCGCTGTAAATTATAGTAAGTCCGATCGCTTTAATTTGAGCCATAAGTTGAGTTCCAAGAGCAAAATCTTCAGGCATTAAATAAGGAGCTATAAACAGCGCGGTGGCGATAGAACCCCAGATACCGACTAATCCATGAACCCAAAACGCGTCCAAAGAGTCATCTACATTGAATATTTTTTTAAGTTTTGTTACACCCAAAAATCCGACGACTCCGCCGACTAGGCCGATTATAATAGCGCCTGTAATACCTGCGCTGCCCGATGCCGGCGTGATAGCGACAAGACCGGCTACCGCGCCTGACGCTCCGCCGATCAAGGTAGCTTTTTTATAAAAGAGATATTCAACCAAAAGCCATCCTATAACGCCTAACGACGCGGCGACATTAGTAATCAAAAACGCGTTGCCGGCAACGCCGTCGGCCGCCACTTCGCTTCCCGCATTGAATCCAAACCATCCAAACCATAGAAGCGCCGCGCCCAGAACGGTTAAAACCGGTGAAAAAGGTTTAATGGCCGCTTTGCCGTAGTCTCTTCTTTTTCCAAGTATCATAGCCACGACAAATCCTGCGACACCCGCGTTGATATGAACAACCGTACCTCCGGCAAAATCCATTTCACCGAAATTCAGAGTCTCTCCTCCGCCCCATGCCCAGTGGGTAATAGGCGCGTAAACCACTAAAATCCATAAAGCCGAGAAAATGACAAAAGTTGAAAATTTAACTCTCTCTATCATCGATCCGCTAGCAATAGCAACGGCGATTGCGGCGAAAGTTCCTTGAAAAGCGACAAAAAGAAGTTCGGGAATGGTTCCGCTTAAAGATTGATCGGTTATGCCCGAGAGAAATATTTTTCCCGTACCTATCATATCACCGTCGCCAAAAGCGATGCTGTAACCGGCTAGAACCCATACGAGCGTACCGACCGCGAATGCGATTAAACTCATGCCCATAGTATTTAAAACATTTTTACTTCGTGTCATACCGCCGTAAAAAAGCGCTAGACCCGCCGGCGTCATAAGCATGACAAATGCCGTAGCTACCAGCATCCAAGCCGTATCTCCAGAGTTGAGCTTTGCATCTTCCGCAAAAGCGGAGATCGGCAAAAGCGCCAATAGTGCAAATATATTTTTCATATATATCTCCTGTGTAAAATTTTTCGAACAATCTAATTTTATACTAAAATAAGAAGAAGTTATCCTAAAAAAGTGATTAAAATTTAGGCACTAGTTATGACGAGTTGTTTATAATTCGACTTTGTGTCGATATTGTATTGATATTTATGGTAAAATCATAGAAGCAAAAATAGGAGTTTGGTTTATGAAAAAATGTAATTCACTCGAAGAGGTGAGAGAAGAGATCGATAAAATAGACGATCAGATTCTTGAACTTATAGCAAAGAGAAAAGATATGGTAAAACAAGCGGCGAATTTCAAGCACTCGGTCGATGAGATAAAAGCCGACGAGAGGATCGATCATGTTCTAGATCGCGTACGACACAAAGCGTTGACGCTTGGCGTATCGCCGAATCTAGTCGCGGAGATTTATGCGAAAATGATAGACGATATGGTAGAAACGGAGATCGCTCAGTTTAGAAATGTTACGAATTTCTAAAATATTTGATATACTCTTGTCATGATAGAACAGGATTCGATAGAAGCTCTTAAAAACAGACTCGATATAGTCGATGTCGTAAGCGGTTATATCGAGCTTAAAAAAAGCGGAGCCGGTTTTAAGGCAAACTGCCCTTTTCATGGCGAAAAAACGCCCTCTTTTAATGTAAGTCCTCAAAAACAGATATATAAATGTTTCGGTTGCGGCGTCGGCGGCGATGCCATAAAATTCGTTATGGAGTATGAAAAGTTATCATATCCCGAAGCGATAGAAAAACTGGCTAGGCAGTACAATATAAACCTAACATATACGAAAGAAAAAAAAGAGTTTTCTAAAGAAAAAAAAATATTTGAAGATTTAAATCTCTTTTTTAGAAAAAATCTTGATTCCAATCAGACGGCAAAACAGTATCTTAAAGAGCGCGGTGTTTTTGAATCTTCTATCGAAAAATTTGAGATAGGATATGCGCCGCACTCCGCAAAAACTCTCGATTTTATGAGGATGCAAAATGTTAAGTTTAGCGAAGCCAAAGATTTTGGGCTTGTCGCGGTCGATGAAAAGGGTAGGGCGTATGCAAGATTTATCCAAAGAATCACATTTCCGATCTTTACTCCAAACGGTATTCTTGTCGGTTTTGGGGGAAGAACCATTAGTTCTCACCCCGCAAAATATATAAATTCTCCCCAAAGTAAAATTTTCGATAAATCGCATCTTTTATATGGATATCATAAAGCTAAAGCGACGATTTTGCAAAAAGGGGAGATTATCGTAACCGAGGGTTATCTCGATGTGATTATGCTTCATCAAGCCGGTTTTACAAATACCGTGGCGACTCTGGGCACCGCGTTGACGGATTATCATGTTCCGATCATCGCAAGAGGAGATCCCGAAGTGATTTTAGCGTACGATGGAGATAAAGCCGGAAAATCGGCGGCTTTTAAAGCGGCGTCGATGTTGAGCAAAAAAGGTTTAAGCGGAGGCGTAGTACTGTTTGAAGAGGGGATGGATCCGGCTGATATGGTTTTGGCTAAAAAGACGGATGAATTAAACGCCTTGTTTAAAAAGCCTAAACCTCTTATCGAATTTTGTATAGAAGAGATAGTTAACTCTTTTGATATCTCCAATCCTTTGCAAAAAGAGAAAGCGTTTGAAGAAGCGATAAAATATCTAAAAACATTGACTCCTATTTTACAAGAAGAGTATAGAGGTTTTGTTGCCGCGTTGCTTCGAATCGATGAAAAACTCATAAGTGCGAAACACGAAAGATTTTTACAAAGCCAATTGCAAAATACCGGAGGAAGAAAAAAAGAGGATATGGCGGAACTCTCTATGATAAAAACGGCTATAAACAATCCCTCCGTACTCGATAGGATTTTTGATATAGTCGGTATGGAGGTTTTTCGCGTTCATTCGCATGAGTTTTCACTGGTCGCGCAAGAGAGGTTTGATCATCCCGATTTGCTGGGTATAGCGATTCGCGACGAGATAAAAGAGCTTGATGAAGAAGAACTTAAAAAACAGTTAAGGCTTTTTTTGATAAAACACTACAGTGAAAGTTTGCGACAAGTAAGCAAAAATAGGGCTATTTCGGCTGAGAAAAAAAACTTTTTGCTTAGAAAAATAAAAGAAAATCTACAAAAATTAAAAAAAGGAGAATTGGTTCAATATGAGAGCTTTGGCACTATTTAGCGGAGGTCTTGACAGTATGCTTTCGATAAAACTTATAACGGATCAGGGGGTTGAAGTTACGGCGCTTCATATCGATACCGGATTTGGCGGAAATAAAGACAAAAGCGCTATTATGAAAAAAAGAGCCGCTATGGTCGGCGCCGATTTTGAGATAGTAAATATAAGAGAGCAATTTATCGAAGAGATACTTTTTGATCCAAAATACGGCTACGGTAAAAATTTTAATCCTTGTATCGATTGTCATGGAAATATGTTTCGTATAGCAAAAGAGTTACTGCCGAAATACGGCGCTAGTTTTATCATAACGGGTGAAGTGATAGGTCAAAGACCGATGAGCCAAAGGGCAGACGCTATCAAAAATGTAACTAGACTCGCCGGCGACGAGGAAGGGGGCTTGATACTTAGACCGATGAGCGCAAAACTTATGGAGCCGACGATTCCCGAAAAAAAAGGGTGGGTTGATCGTGAAAAACTTCTTGGAATTTCGGGAAGAAACAGAGAAGTTCAATTGCGACTCGCAAAAGAGTACGAATTTGAAGAGTATGAGAGTCCCGGCGGAGGTTGTTTGCTAACAGACGGCGCTTTTGAGCAAAAACTAAGAGATGCCGTCGCTTACGAAAAAAAGTTTGAAGTCGCGGATATCGATGTTTTAAAAGCCGGACGCCACTTGAGACTTCCCGAAGGCGCAAAGTTGGTCATAGGTAGAAATCAAGAAGATAATGAAACGATAAATAAGATACAAAATGACAAATATCTTTTTGCCAAGGCTGCCGATATACCCGGTCCCGTGTGTCTCATATCAAAAGGCGCGACGGATGCGGATAAACAACTTGCGGCAAAATTGATTCTTACATATACCAAAACTCCAAAAGATCAATACGCCGGAGTGTTTGTAGGCGAAGAGAAGATAAATACGGCTCCGTTTGAGACAAAAGCCGTAGCGCGGAATTATTTTGTGGTCAAATAAAGGAGGGCAGGGTTGAATACGACAATGTTTATGATAATCGTAACCATAGCAATGGTTTTGGTGTTAATCGCAACTGTTTATGCGGGAATATATTTTTCAAGAAAATCGGCGCAAAAACGAGCTGAGATAGAAGCAAAAAGGGCAAAACTTCAAGAAGAAGAATCAAAAAACAGAAGAAAATTTTGAAACGCGTTTTCCTTGATCTCTACGGAAGTTGGATACTTTTTTTCCATTATGTCAAATGGCCGATAGCCGTCGGTCTTCCGATTCTTTATTTGGAGATGGGGTACGAGCGAAATTTTGTTATGGATATTGTTTGGGTATATTGTATATATCTAATAATTTTAGGATGGTATCAAAGATTTATTCTCAAGAAGCGATGTTCTTCAAAAAATTGCGGATCAAAGAAAAAATAATCTTTTTTTGCTATAATCAAACTTCTTATCTAAAGTGGG
>JALWKJ010000073.1 GCA_027081495.1 Campylobacterales bacterium
TAACTAAGGGTAGTTTTTCCGAATTTTCTATTTTTGATTTTTTTAAAATCGCCGATACGATCGCAAAAAACATATCCGCTCGTATGCTCTATTATTATCGTTTCAACTATACTTGGAGGAGTTTTTTCAATAAGATCGATAACTTTTTCATAAATTCCCTCCATCCCTTTTCGGATATCAAAAGGAGGATCGAAATACAAATATGCGCTTTTTGATCCAAGTTTTATATCTTTTATAAGAGACGAATACGCTTCGAAGCTATCGCCAAATATCAAATGAGAGTTTTTTTTATCTATAAGAGCGCAATTTTTTTGAAGTATCGAATAAGCCTCTTTATCTTTTTCTATGAAATAAGCCGCGCTCGCCCCTCGACTAAGGGCTTCCAATCCCATAGAGCCGCTTCCGGCAAAAACTTCCACAAAAATTTTATCGATTATATTTTGTTGCAAAACATCGAAAACGGAGCCTCTTATGATCGATTTCGTAGATCGAGTAGTAAAAGAGGTTGGAATGTAAAGTTTTTTACCTTTATATTTTCCTCCCTGGATAAAAAAACTCATTTTAGCGTTTCGCATAATAACTCTTCATAAGTTTCGCGATTTTTTCTCGATGTTTTTTATTTAATTTTCTAATAACCACTTCAAGGGCTTCTTGCGTATTTTGGATCTTTTTAAGCCTGGGATTTTTTTTGTAAAGTTCGTTCAATTTATCAAATAGCTCATCTTTTGTAAAAGGAAGCTGCAGATTAGCTTGGGGATCAAAACCGACATAAAAAACGATTTTTTCGCTTTTTTTATTTTTACTATCGACTATCACGATATCGGCAAGCTCATACTCGTATATATATTCGTCCAGATAAGAGACGAATGTTTTTTGCAGTAACGGTGAAGTGCATTTTATCGCTATTCTCATCCGGTCAATCTCCTTGTTTATGTAACAAAATGTAAAAGAATCTCTCGATTTTAACAAATATTGCCATAAAACAATAAAAATTTTACACCTTTACTATTTTTTTACCGATGTTGTTGTTAGAGAGTCTATAAGACAAGACTTTGCTAAAGGAGTAGCACATGGAAATGACAGCAATTAAAAGCATGCCGACCCAAAGCCCCTCTTTGAATATCGAAAACTCTTCGATTACCAAAGAAAGCGGAACGACTTCGCAAAAACCGCAGGCTTTTACGGCGCAAGAAAATATCAAAACCTCTCTTACATCCGACGACGATAGGAAAGAGAGACTTACGGAAAGTACAAAAAAATTTAATCAAATGAGCGAATCGCTGAATCTCGATGTAAGATTCGCGTACAATGATAAAATCGACCAAGTCTATCTAAATGTCATAGATAAAAATACTGGCAGAATAATAAGAAAGCTTCCAAGTGAAGAAGCTATGAAGATTAGTGAGAGTATGAAAGATCTAGTCGGCGCTTTATTGGATAAAAAAGGATAAATAATGGCCGGATCACTTAGTACGCTGGGAATAGGAAGTAAAGGCGCGCTCTCTTACGATATTATCGATCAGTTAAAAAATGCCGATACCGCCTCGATAATAAAACCGATAGAAAACAAGATAGAGTTGAATACTCAAAAACAGGATAAATTAAGCGAACTAACAAAATTAGTCTCAAACCTCAACACCGAAGTAGTAGCGCTTAGCGATCCCGCGATATACGACTCGAAAACGGCCGAAACATCAAGCGATGTCGTATCGATACAAACGGATTCCAAAGCCAAAACCGGAAATTATTCGCTTGAAGTCGTAAATCTCGCGACAAAAGATATAAAAGAGTCGCAAACGGGCTATGCTTACGACGAAGCGTTGATGGGTGCCGGTAGCATGACGCTTACAATCGGCACGGGCGATGATCAAAAGAGCTTTACCATAGGTGTAGAATCCACAGATTCGATAAAAAACATCGTTAAAAAGATAAATGAATCCACCGATTCTCTCATTGAAGCGTCGTTAATAAATGTCGGAGGCGCAAATCCTTATCATATCGTGTTAAAATCGGCGAATACGGGAGCTTCTAACAATATCACGGTAAGCGGCGATTTCGCTTTTGATCAAGTTGGAAATGGAGCGAAAGACGCGACGATAAACCTTGATGGTATAAATATAACAAGATCAAGCAATAAAATAGACGACTTGATCGATGGAGCTTCCATAACGCTTGAAAAAGAGGGCAAAACAAATATTTCGATCAAACAGGACAACTCGAAACTTCTTGAGGGAATGGATAAGTTTATAAAGCAATACAATGCGTTGACGGAAGGTTTTACGGAGAGTACGAAGTTTGACAAGGATACGAAAAGCAGAGGATTATTTCAAGGAAACTCCTCCGTCAGAAGCGCGCATAATATGTTAAAAGACGCTTTGATATTAACTACTTCCAAAGATAAAAAAACCGTCAACGACTTCGGTCTTGAAATGCAAAGAGACGGCACTATCAAATTCGACAAAACCAAATTTGAACAGATGTTAAAAGAAAATCCTCAATCGGTAGAAGATTTTTTTAGAGGAACAAACGGTAGAGACGGGGCTTTTAACAGACTAGAAAGCGCTATATTTGACATAAAGACCAGCTCAAACGGCGTGCTTAAATCTCTAGCGAAAAATCTCGAAGACGACGCTACAAGACTTCAGGAGCAACAAAAAGCTTCACAAAAAAGACTGGATGACCGATATAGTATTATGGCAAAGAAATTTGCCTCTTATGACGCTGTCATCGCAAGATTAAATTCTCAGGGAGATACCCTTACCGCGATGATAGACGCCGAACTGGCGAAGAAAAACTAAATCTCAAGGAATAAAATGAAACAGTGCGCTTATCAGGCATACAGCCAAAACCAAGCGGGAGTCTATTCTCCCGAAAAGCTGATAGAGATGCTTTATGAAGGATTACTGAAATTTACATCTTTGGCAAAAAGAGCGATCATAAACGACGATATGGAAGCAAAAGCGAAATGGATAAACAGATCTACCGATATTTTTATAGAACTCATCGATTCTCTAAAAGACGACGGTTCTCAAATGACGGCATATCTCAGCGGTTTATATATGCACCAGATCAAAACGCTCAATCAAGCCAATATCAACAATTCGACGCAAGAGTTGGATACGATTATTCATGTCGTTAAAGTTTTGCTTGAGACCTGGAGAGAGGAGACTAGCCTTGCATACGAAGTGGCTTGAAAATTTTAAAATCGCTATAATCGAACAAAATTTCACGAAACTCGAAGAGTTGCTTGAAGATATGCCGGATATGAAAAGTATAAACGATCTCAAAACCGCCGTCGCTTTGATAAACGAAGCGAAAAAACTGATAGCTTTTGAGCAAAAGATTTTAAAAGAAAATATGGCGAAAGTCAATAAAAGCAAAAAATTTTTCGACAATCTGCCTCAAGAAAACAGCTTCAGTAAGTCTTGTTAGACTTTAGGAAGCTGCCATTTGAGTTTTATAGCTATGACTCTTAATACTAAACCTATACAAAAAACCGCGATTATAGAAAAAACTCCAAGATAACCCGACTTTTTCAGTATATATATCAAAATTCCAATCACGATAGCGACCGAACCGTAAAACTCTCCGGTTAAAATAAGAGGAATTCTATTTATAAGCATATCTCTTAAAACCCCTCCTCCCACCGCCGTTATGAGAGAAAGAAGCGTTACTCCGAAAAAGTTAAACCCCGCCTCTATAGCCACCAAGGCTCCGGAAATCGCAAACGAAACAAGTCCCAAAGAGTCGGCAAAAAGGAAAAAACGGTTTTTCTCTATGCTGCCGTATCTGTTTATTTTAAAAACGCTCGCAATCGCCACGATGACGATCACCAGCGTAGATGCGATATTGCCGCTAAACGCGTAAAGAGTTTTGTCGGCGATTATATCGCGAATAACCCCTCCTCCCAACGCGGTCAAAAAAGAGGCGATGAAGATCCCGAGCATATCGAGTTTTGCGCTCCCTGCCACCAAAAAACCGCTTAGCGCAAAAGATATTATTCCGATAATCTCGGATATCTCCAAAATTTCCATGATCTCTCCTAGCTATAAACCTCATCTTTTTTAATCGATTTTCTATCACCGCACTGAAAAAAAGCGACATTTATCGCGCTAAAAAGAGCGTTTATCGAAGAGTGTGTGATATTGTCCGCTACCGCCGCGCCGAAAAAAAGCTTTTTATCTATATTTACGCCTAGATAACTTACCGCTTTCGCATCGCTTCCTTTTTCTAAAGCATGCTCAAAATACTCTTCTATCTCAAAATCTATACCGCATTTTTTTATCATCTCGCTTACGGCTTCTATGATGCCCGACGCTCTTTGTTTTAAGTAAAAAGTATCCTCTTTTAACATAATGAGAGCCGAAACCTCAACCTCTTTGTCGATGATATTTACTACAAGATCTCTTAAAAAAAGCGGTTCTTTTATATTTAGAAAATTTTTACTAAATACGGCGTATATCTCCTCTTCGCTAAGCGCGCCGTTTTTTTCTTCACTCGCTTTTTGTATCTCTTTAGCGACTTGTATCGTCATCTTTTTGGGTAATTTAAAACCGAACTTCTCTTCTAGCAGATATGCCGCCCCGCCTTTTCCCGATTGTGAATTTATACGAATAATCGATTCGTAATTTCTGCCGACATCTTTTGGGTCGATAGGAAGATACGGTACTCTCCAAAGAGTATTTTGTTTTTGTTTTCGCATACCTTTTCCGATGGCATCTTGATGCGAACCGCTAAAGGCGGTATATACCAACTCCCCCGCATACGGGTGTCTTGGATGCGTTTTTATCCCGATGCTGCTCTCTACTATTTCGATTATGGAGTCTATATCTTCAAAAGATAGTTTTGGATCGATTCCCTGCGTGAACATATTTAACGCCATCGTAATAATATCTACATTTCCCGTTCTCTCTCCATTTCCCAAAAGCGTGCCCTCTATACGATCCGCTCCGGCCATCAAAGCAAGCTCGCTCGCCGCCACCGCCGTGCCTCTGTCGTTGTGGGTATGGACGCTTAGTATGATATTTTCTCTTTGATCAAGATTGCGACACATCCACTCTATCTGATCCGCATAGACATTCGGCGTCGATACTTCGACGGTTGAAGGGAGATTTATGATCACTTTTTCATCTTTACGAGGATCATATCTATTCACCACCTCATTACAGATTCTAGCGGCGAAATCAAGTTCGGTCTGAGTGAAACTTTCGGGAGAATACTCCAAAATCACACGCGTATCCGACTCTTTGAAATATTTTTTTACCCAATCCACTCCGTTTAAGGCTATGTCTATTATCTCCTCTTGCGACTTTTCAAACACTACCTCTCTTTGAAGAGTCGAAGTAGAGTTGTAAAGATGGACGATAACATTTTTAGCCCCTTTTACCGCCTGCGCCGTTTTTCGTATAAGATGTTCTCTTGCCTGAGTCAAGACGCTAATCGTTATGTCGTCGCCGATCATATCGTTTTCGATCAAATAGCGGCAAAATCGATACTCGACCTCGCTCGCGCTTGGAAAACCTATCTCGATCTCTTTGAATCCGATATCCTTAAGAAGATTGAAAAATCGTATCTTTTGTTCCAAATTCATCGGGTTTACAAGCGCTTGATTTCCGTCTCTTAAATCAACGCTGCACCATATAGGCGCGCTCTTTATCTCGTTTTGGGGCCATTTTCTATCCGGTAACTCTATTTTTTTAAATTTTTTATATTTCATGATCTCTCTTTTATGATTTAATTCGATTTTTACAATTTTTTATCAGCCGCAAACGCGGCGCAATCAAAACAAAAATAGTTGAAGTTTAATTTTAAGCCAGAAAGAGAAGAAGGAGCAAAGGACTACTTTTAATTATTAAAATAGAAATCATTTTAAATGTTTTCATCATCCGCTCCTTTTGTAGTTTTTTCGTAGTTTACAATAAATGATAA
>JALWKJ010000074.1 GCA_027081495.1 Campylobacterales bacterium
ACATCCGCGCGCAAAAAGCGAGACATCTCATCAAACATCAGTATGAAGAGATCTTTAAAGAAGCGGATCTTATATTTATGCCCGTTAGCCCGACAACGGCTTTTGAATTTGGAAGCAAAAAAGATCCCCTACAGATGTATCTAAGCGATATATATACGATAGCCGTAAACCTTGCGGGACTGCCGGCTCTCTCTCTACCGATTGGAACAAGCGGCGACAATCTGCCAATAGGCGCGCAATTTGTAGCAAAAGCCCTTAATGAACAAACACTCTTTGACGGTTCGATGAGCCTTGAAAAAATCATAAAAAAAAGAGCATAAAGATGAATATTCGACAAAAAGCGCTTACATTTGAAGACATACTTCTTATTCCAAAATATTCCGAAGTTCTACCCAAAGAGGTAGATATAAAAACGAAACTCACAAAGAACATAGCTTTAAATATCCCTTTTGTCTCCGCCGCGATGGATACGGTAACCGAGCATCAAGCCGCCATAAAAATGGCAAGACTCGGGGGTATAGGGATCATACACAAAAATATGGATATAGCCTCTCAGGCAAAAGAGGTAAGCCGCGTTAAAAAGAGTGAAAGCGGTGTTATAAACGAACCGATCCACCTAAAGCCAAACGACACGATAAAAGATGCCAACAATCTCATGATAGAGTATAAAATATCCGGCTTTCCGGTCGTAGGAGAAAATAACGAACTTGTCGGCATTTTAACAAATAGAGATCTTCGCTTTGAAAACGATATGAGCAAAAGAGTAAAAGAGGTCATGACAAAAGCGCCGCTTATAACGGCGAAAAAGGGAATATCCCTCGATGAGGCGGAACTGATATTTCATAAACACAAAATAGAAAAACTCCCCCTCATAGATGAAAACGGTATTCTTTCAGGCCTTATCACTATAAAAGATCTTAAAAAGAGAAAAGAGTTTCCAAACTCATATAAAGATAAATACGGTCGTCTAGGAGTCGGCGCCGCGATCGGAGTAGGACAGATAAATCGAGCGCAAGCTCTCATAGACGCAGGAGTAGATGTACTTGTTTTAGACTCGGCTCACGGACACTCAAAAGGAATCATAGATACCGTAAAAGAGTTAAAATCACTCTTTAAAGATGTCGATGTCATAGCCGGAAATGTAGCGACTCCCGAAGCCGTGGAAGCTCTCATAGAGGCGGGCGCGGACGGCGTAAAGGTTGGAATCGGTCCTGGTTCCATCTGCACTACGAGAATAGTCGCGGGTGTCGGCGTACCGCAGATTACGGCTATCGAAAGTTGCGCGCTCAAAGCAAAAGAGTATGGAGTTCCGATCATAGCCGACGGCGGTATAAAATACTCGGGAGATGTGGCAAAAGCGTTAGCGGTCGGCGCTAGCAGCGTAATGGTAGGAAGCCTGATCGCCGGAACGGAAGAGAGTCCGGGAGAGACGCTCATGTATCAAGGTCGCCAATACAAAACATACAGAGGTATGGGAAGTATCGGCGCTATGCAAAAAGGAAGCAACGACAGATATTTTCAAGAAGGCACAGCCGCAGACAAACTTGTACCAGAGGGCATAGAAGGAATGGTTCCTTATCGAGGAAAAATGAGCACGGTCATCCACCAACTCATAGGCGGTTTACGCGCCGCTATGGGATATGTCGGTGCAAAAGACATAGAGACTTTTCAACAAAAAGCGGAATTCGTCGAAATAACCTCAGCCGGTTTAAAAGAGAGCCATGTACATGATGTAACCATCACAAAAGAAGCGCCGAATTATCACTCATGAAAAAGGCGAGGGAAAGAGGTGTCTATTGACATCTTTTTACTCGATTTTCTGCACTTCATAGACAAATATGTCCGGATGAAGCCTCAGACATCCTCCGTCAAGTCCGGCTTTTTGGCATAAAGTCGCAAAAAATTGATCAAAACCGGATAACTGTTCCCAAACCTGGGGAAGATAAGTTGCTTGATAAATGCCGTATTTTAATATGACGCCGTCAATTTTTGGTCTTATCTTCTTTTTTAAATCCTCGATGTTTTCATACGGCAAATGTTTTGGTTCGCTTAAAAGCGATATCTCAATGCTTAAATCTTCGCTCTCATACTCCTCTTTTGATAGAGGCGGAAATCTCGGATCGTTAAAAGCCGCCGCTTTGGCGTTTTGTATCAAATCTTCAAGCAGAGTTCTGTGAGCTATGATTGAACCTATACATCCTCTTAAAGCGTTTTTCATCTCAAGAGTTACGAAACAAGCCCCTTTTTTACCAAGTTCGGGATGTTTTTTTAAAAGCTTCTCTTTGTCGATCAAAGAGGTTTCTAAAAACTCCTCTTTTATAGCGTCTTTAGCTATATCTATCATATATCGTTTGTCCATAACACTCTCCTTCCATCGGTTTATGGCGCTCTCTTTTCTAATTATACCACTTTTATAATATTTTTATCTCCTCTTCCAAGCTAGTTCCAAACTTCTCAAAAACCCTTCTTTTTGCCTCTTTAATCAAAAAAAGGGCTTCTTCAAATTTCGCTTGACCTAAATTTACCAAAAAATTTGCATGGATATCGCTAAAAGCCGCATCTCCTACTCTTTGTCCTTTTAAGCCGACCTCCTCTATCAAACGACCGGCAAAATCGTTTTTAGGATTTTTAAAAACCGAGCCTGCGCTAGGCTCTTTTGGCTGATTTTTGCGCATATCGGAAAAAAGTTTCGCCTTTTTTTCATCAAACCCCTTTTGGATTTTAAAAACTCCTTCATAAACGATATCGTCGATTTCACAATATCTATATCCGTATGAGATATTCTCTTTTTTTATAACGGACTTTGAAGTTTTGATCTCCTCTAAAGTGTTTAGTATCTCATCTTCTTTCATTCCGGCGTTCATTTTAATCAAACCGCCCAATGTTCCGGGAAGTTTACCCAGATATTCGAAATTTTTTAAATTATGCCTTTTCGCAAAAGAGAATATTCTGCCACTTTTTGTCGCCCCTCCTATTATAAGACGATCTTCTTTTTGATATATATAATCGAATTTTTTAGAAAGGATACAAAGCGGCGGCGGAGATGAAGAGATAAGAAGATTATTTGCCGAGCCGATTATAAAAAAATTTTTTGGAAGAGAGATTATTTCATCAATAACTTTTACTTTAACTTTGGAGCCTATTTTGATAGAACTAAATCTTGAAAAATCTATCTCTTTATACAAAAAAAATCTCCAAATTCTTCTCTTTGGGGCTTAAAAAAGAAACCCCGGTATCATATTTAAAATTTTTTGAGTAAACTCTATCATCATGTTCATCATCCAAGGCATAGCGAATATTATAATAACCACAACTACCAAGATTTTAGGCACAAATGAGAGAGTCATCTCGTTTATTTGAGTAGTGGCTTGAAATATAGATATCAAAAGTCCCGCGATCAACCCGCCCAAAAGCATCGGAAGCGAGAGATAAAGCGCTAATTTAAATGTTTCTACCCCAAGACCGATCAATTTGGCTTCCATATCTTCTCCTAAGCGAACCTGAAATCTTTATACTCAACAGGCACAAGATAGTCGCGAACTTTTATCAAAGTAGGAAAATATCCGTTTTTATATCCAAGCTCAAAGAGTTTATCAACGGCATCAAGCTGTTTTTGATTCATACTGATAGACTCTTCGTTTGCGTAAAGGCTGAGATATCTTTGCAACTTTTCTTCATCGACTCGAATCAATCCTCTATCTATCAGCATCGATGAAAGCAGCTTTTTGTTTTTATGCGCTACTTCAACGGCTTTTGTGAGAGTTTCCTCGTACTCGATAGCTCTAGTAATGGGAATGGATCTTCGAATCGCCATTGCTCCAAGCGGTAAAGCAAGAGAATCTCCGCTAAGCTCTTGCCAAATATCCCATAACTCTTTTTCAGTCTCTAAAGATTCATCAAATGTAAGAATGCTCTCATGAATCAATACGCCGGCATCTACCTCGCCGCTTATTACGGCATCTTCGATATCAAGAAAATTTTTATAAACGATTTTTGCATCCGGATAGTAAATCTTAAAAAGCAAGGCGTTTGTCGTATATTTTCCGCTAAGAGCCGCTTTGAAATTTCTCTTTAGTTTAACGCCTTTTTTTTTGACAAGTTTTGGTCCATACCCTTGCCCAAAACTAACGGCGCACTTAAGAAGAGCGTACTCCTCTTTTATATGGGGATAAACTCCGAAGCTAATAGCCGTTACATCATAAATATTTTCAAGAGCTTTTTCGTTTAACGACTCGATATCAAGAGCGATATTTTCAAAATTTACGCCCTCTATCCCGACCCAGCCGAATTTAATAGCGTAAAACATAAAAATATCGTCGGCATCCGGAGAGTGTGCGACAGTTAGAGTTTTCAAGAGTAAACCTTATAATGAATTTTAAATCTTTTTATGAATCGAGTCCTCTGAAAAATGATGTTTCTCTCAAACGGCTTCACGGCGGGTTCCCAAAATTTGTTCCAAATTTTGACCCTGCCGCTGTAGATGTTGTTCGAGAATCATATTTTTCAGAGGACTCTATTTTGAATATTTTAGCGAAAGTATGTTTTGAAAGTCTAAAACGGTGCGAAACGCACCGTCTTTTTAGTAGAGTCCGAATTTATTATCTTTTCTTTTGTAAAGCACTCGGGTTTTATCGTCTTTGTCTATAAAGATCAAAAACTGCTTATTACTCTCTTTTAACATCTCAAGAGCTTCTTGGATCTCAAGCGGTTTATAAAGATCGAGCTCCATAGGAATGATTTCGTCAACATCTTCATCATTTTGGATTTCATTCAACTCTTCCATATTGACATTTGCGATCTCTTCGAGCTTTGTCACTCTATAATCGGTTACTTTATCGTGATGTCTTCTTAAAACCTTCTGCGCACGATCTACGGCTAAATCTATGGCGGCATAGACATCTTTATCTTTTTGTTTTATAACAATCGTATTTTTTTGCGGAAGATTGATCGTAAATTCGACCGCATAACCTTTTTTACCGTTTTTTTCATCTGCAGAAACGACGACTCTAGTAGAGATAATATCCAAATTATACTTTTTCAAAGACTCTACAGCGCTTTGTATATGCGATTTGATCGCATCGGTTAGTTCAAACTGTCTTCCGACTAAACTCATGTTCATGATTGTCTCCTTAAATGGAATAAATACATTAGCTATTTTACAGGAAATTCAATTTGATAACGATTAAAAAGATAAGTTAAATATTGTTATTCATAAGGGCAAATATTTAAAAAATTAAATATTTGCCTCAAGGAGAAAAAATGTATTTTTGCAGTTTATCACCGCGCCAATAAATACTTTCAAAAAATAAGAATATTCATTGGCGCGGTGATAATGACTTACGGTCAAAGTTTATCGTCCGCTAAATCTCAACCGTGCCCGTAAACTACCGCGCTCTTGTGCAAACCTCTGTTTTTCAATAAAAGCAAAGCTTCGATATCCTCATCCGAAATACCGAATTTCTTGCACAATACGCCAAGTCTTAGAAGAGAAAACTCTTCTTGATGTTTCTTTTTGAGATAACTGATTGCCGCCGGTGTTTTTCCTACCGCCAAAGCGATTTCTTTACCTGTAATTTGCATCTCTCACCCCCTCTTTTGATTTTTAATATAGATTTTTACCGGTACGGATTTTCTTTTTAAATTTAACAACTCTTCGAGCTGCTCTGATAAAATATCGATCGTTCTTAAAAATAAATTCATCGTTTTCAAATTTAACTCCTCATTTGATATACGAGAAGTATAATACAAAGTTGTGTCAAAGTTGTGTGAAAAATAAGTATTTTTATTTTTTTTGAAAAAAAATTAGATATATAATAA
>JALWKJ010000075.1 GCA_027081495.1 Campylobacterales bacterium
AAGATCGTCAAAATCCAGATCCGCTATTTCGTTATCGACCATTATTACTTTATAATTATGCTCGACGATAGAATCTAAAAATTGCGCCGTAGAATTGGCTATATCGACGCTATCGTATAGTTGTGAGAGAATTTTCTCGAAAATTCTCGTTTCGACTTTACTCTTTTTGTAAACCAATATATTATGTCTTTGATTACGATCTGTTCGGGGATGAGTTTTTATCTCTTTTTGATCGCTTGTTTGTTCATTTTTCTCAAAATCATCGGAGTCTGTTTTTTTATCGCTTTTAACCGGTATCGAGTATGATTTTAGAAGCTCTATTATATCTTTTTGCGTTATCGGTTTTGGCAGGTATTCGTCAAATCCGTCGTTTAAAAACTTCTCTCTGTCTCCTTTTAAAGCATTTGCCGTAAGCGCTATAACGGGTACATGATTTAGGGAATTTTCCTCTTCGTATGCCAAGATTTTTTTAGTCGCGCTTACGCCGTCCATAACCGGCATCGCGATATCCATAAAAATCAGATCGAAATCCCCGCTTTTTCTCGCCTCCAGAGCCTCTTTGCCGTTTTCTACGGTCGTAACCTTTAGATCTTGCGATGTAAGAATCTTTTTGATGAGTTTTTGGTTTATCTCATTGTCTTCGGCTACGAGTATTTGGTATTTGTCTTTATGTTTTAAGATTTTCTTTTTGATATCGGCGATTTTGGCTTCGGGAAAATCGGCTTTCGTTTCTATAGAGGAGAGTTGTTTTGCCAGCTTCGTAAGATACAAAGGCTCATGTAAAATAAAAATATTTTCCGATTTAAACGATTCCGATTTAAGTCGCATAGGAGTAGTAACGATTAAAAGGGTCGGAATATTTAGCGATTTGACTATATTGAACTCTTCATCGTTTAGATACTCTTTTTGTGCGATTATAAGGTTGATCTCTTTTAGCGCGTCTTCTTTTGTGAGATCGTCAAATGTCGCGACTTGTGATGCCGCGCCGAGATATTCGAGCTGTTGGAGCAAAGTAGTCGTAAGAGGAGAGTTTTTCTCTTTTGTCAAGATTAACGGATGAAAGTGTTTGTATCTATTTTTATATTTATTTCTAAGCGGTTTTTCTTTATTAAATTCAAGAGTGAAGTAAAATTTACTCCCTTTGCCCTTTTGGCTTTGTACTTTCAGTTCACCGTCCATTAATTTAACATAATTTGAAGAGATAGTAAGCCCCAGACCGGTACCACCGTATTTACGGGTAATCGTCGAATCCGCTTGTGAAAAGGCGTCGAAAATATCCTGCATCTCCTCTTTGCTCATGCCGATACCGGTATCGGCGACCTCAAAATAGATTCTCTCTTTGTTTTCTCTGTGAGAGTTGAGTTTTTTGATCGTAAGAGATATGTGCCCGCCCTCATTTGTAAATTTCATGGCGTTTGAGATCAGGTTCAAAAGAACCTCTTTTATCTTCGTTATATCCCCAAGAAGATAGTTGTTAAAATCCGTGTCCATATATAAAGAGAGATTTATATCCTTGCTTTCCGCCTTTGGCATATAGACATCGATAGTATTCTCAAACTCTTCTACGGGTGAAAAGACTATATCTTCTATCTCGATTTTTTGACTCTCGATTTTTGACAGATCAAGAATATTGTTTATAATCTCAAGAAGATTATTTGTGCTTTTATGGATAATATCGACATATTCGCTCTCTTCGGCTCCTAAGTTACTATTTTTAAGAAGATCGGTAAAACCTATTATGCCGTTAATAGGGGTTCTTATTTCATGAGACATGTTCGCGAGAAATATACTTTTAGCGGCGTTTGCCTTTTCGGCTTTTCTTTTTTCGACGGAAATTTTGTCAACCGTTTTTTCAACGACATCATATGTCTGTTTTATCCCTTCGGTAGTATTGAGATTTATCGTATCCTCGATCAGCGCATACTCGATCGTTTTATCAAGCAGCTTTTCAAGATTGCTTGTATTTGTTAAAAATGGGAACAATCTTTTATAGATATAAAACATATAGAGCGTTGAAAGGAGTATCAAAGAGAGCAAGATAAGCTTTAAAAGTTCAAAATTTTTGGAATTTTTAGTTTTGGAAAATATTTTTTTAAAAAGTATCCGCGCGGCTTCGTTTACCGATACGATTTTATTTGTTTCGATAGTAAACCATTCAAGCGGTTTTGTTTCGACGGCTTCTTCTTTTAAAAGGGCTCGTTTGATCGCGTCGCTTTTTTTTACGGAAACCAGAAAAGACGGATCGTTCAAAAAAGAGGAGATCTCTTTTCTTATAGGCGGTTGCAGCGATGTAAACGCGGGAGTTATAGTGCTGCTTTTAAAAAGATTCATTAAATAGAGTTTATCCGTTTTTATATCTTCAGCCAAAAGATTACTTACGACATCTCTCTCGTTTGCGATAGATTTCATGACTTTTACGGCGTTTATGTAACTATTGCCGATCTTTGCGAGTTCGTAATCGCCTGAAGAGACGAGAGTCGTTTCGCTTTTTTGTATGATCAAAGTGAGAAGGTCGTTGAAATAGTTAAATATAGGTTCAAACGAGGCGTTTTTAGACTCCGCGGTTTTTCGTATTTGATTTATCTTTTTTATTTGAGATATGAGATTATACGCGATTTCGTCGCCGTGGGTATTAGCGTTGAAATTTATAACCGCGTTTATTGCGCTGTTAGTCGAAAGGCGTTGCTCTTGCAAAAGTCTTTTTACTTTTTCATCATCTTTTTCGGATAGATATATCGTAGTGAGTCCCCGTTCGGTAGCGAGATTCATAAAGAGTGTTTTAAGCGCTCTAGCCTCAAGAGCTTTTGTTTCAAGCTTCTGATAGCCCGTATAGTTTTTATAAGCGTCATATATAAAATATCCACTAATCAGCGCCAATAAAATTATCGGCGCAATAGAAATCAGCCGTAAATTGCGTTTAACATTCATTACTCTTTATACTCCAAAGGTTTTATACGGCGATTGCGGCAAAATGTTCCCTATATATTTTCGTATCTTCTTTCAATTCATTCAGTTTTTGCTCAATCGCGACTTTATCTTTATCATCACATAACTTTGCGAGTGATTTAACAATATCGATCATAGCGTCAAACCCAAGAATTTCGGCGGAGCTTTTTATTTTGATGAGACTATATTTTATATTGTCGAAATCGTCAATTTTTATATACTCTTCTATCAGAGCCGTCGTTGACTGCGTATCGTTTAAAAACTCATCGATAAAATCGAGCTCTTCTTCTTTGCTAAGTCCAAGCGAACCTAAAGACGGCAAAGATATCTCGGTTTTCATTTTGGGCGTTAATTCGATATTGTCATCGGATTTTATAGGTTCTTTATTTATAGATTGCTGATTTCGCGCTATTTTGTCGTCATTATCTTCGTTCTCGTGTACTAATGAAAAAGTTATCTCGGCGTCGTCGTTTTTTTCATTTTTATCCGCCGCGGCAAAAACATTTTTTAAAGTTTCTTCAAAAGAGTTCTCTTTTTGCGAAGTTTCGGATAAACTTTTATCCGCATTTAAAGTTTGGATGTCAACGGGCTCTTTTTTGTCGTCTTCATCAGGCTCTTTTTTTAAAAAATCAAGAAGATTGTTTTGATTTTTCATCTCAATCGTTTCGTTTTCATCGTGTTTTGTCTCAACCGTCGTTTTTTTCTTTTCGGTCTCGTCTGTTTTTGTATCGTTTTGTGCGATATCGATTTTTAAAAGCTCTTTTAACTCCATAGCGGCCTCTTTTTGTTCGCTCGGCTCTTCTTTGACATCTTGATCGATCTCTTTTATATCCGATTTGATTTGCGATATCAAGGACTCTTTCGATCGATTTTGATCGATTTTTAAATCGGCTTCTTTTGTTTCGTTCTCGTTTGATTTTATATCAAAAAGTTCCAGTGAAAATTCGTTTTCATCTAAACTCGTTTCATTTTGAGGCTCTTTGTTCTCAACGGTTTTTAGTTCTTTCGCCTCGTTTGTGTCGGATTTTTCAACTTTTAAAAGATCAAAATTAAGCTCGAAAGGTTTTTGTTCCTCTTCGACTTCTTTTAAGTTGTCGTTTTCTAAATTTAAAGCGGTCTCTTTGGATTGTTCGTTTTTTAAAGCGTTGAAAAAAGCCGTGTTTGACGATTCGCTCTTTTCATCTTCCTCCTCTTTTTTAGGGGGTATATGCTCAAAAGGTTTGATATTTTCTTCAATTTTTAAGATTTCGTTTTTTTCGTCTTTTGGTTCAAACTCTTTAAAATCATCTATCTCTTCGCTTTGGTGATCTTCTTTTGTCTGCGTATCTTCAAACGAACCGAGTATGAATCCGGAATGTTCGGGCAAGTTTATTTCAGGCTCTTTTATCTCCTCTTTTGGCGCTTGAAACTCCTTTTCTATATCCAAAAGAGGCTTGGAAATCGCCGGTTTTTCATAAAGGGGTTTACTCTCTTTGCTTTCTTGTTTATCCGGTTGGCTTATATTGAAATCTTTTGTTAAATTTTGTAAACTAAAATGGCTGTTTTGATGAGATCTTTGATCATGAACATCGGTTTTTGATATGGTAGTAAAGTTTTCGTTGATCAGTTTGACGCTGTAAATTTTTTCAAGACCGTCATACGCCTGATTTAAAAATACCTCTTTTATAGTAATCTCTACGCTAAGTTCTCCGCCGTTTTTTTTGCCGATAAGCGCTTTTTTATTCGCCGCGCCGCTGTAGAGTATGTAGTGTATCCAGGAGAAATTTTCAAATTTATGTATATATCCCTCTCTTTTTATAAAAAGATCGGCAAAATCACCATGCATCGAGCAAAACTCTTCAAGATCCTCATATCCTAAAAATGTAAGCGTCTCTGCACTCATACCTATAAATTTAAAGTTTTGGTCATATAGTATCACTGATTTATCCTTACTTTTATGAAATATTTTTGATATTTTGAGCAATATTCATTCCAACGACCAAAGAAAGTTCTTTTGTAGTCGCGTTTTGAATATTTTCAAAAGTTTCAAAATATTGCAAGAGTTTTTTCACAGTCGCGTCTCCCACCCCTTTTTTTTGAAGAAGTGAGATTTCCTGATCGGATTTTCGCTTCTGTTTTTGGTGAAAAGAGACGGCAAAACGGTGCGCTTCATCTCTTAGGCGTTGTAAAAAATGTAATCTTTTATCAAAAGCGGAAAGTTTTAAAACTCCGTCTTTCGTATAGATTATATCCTTTACGCCGCCTTTGGAACGCATCGCTTTGGCGTCTCTTTTCTCTTTTGCAATTGCTACTATATCGACATAAACGCCGCTTTTTTTAACTATCTTTTCGGCAAGTTTTCGTAATGTCTCACCGCCGTCGATGAGCATCAAATCGGGAGGAGAAATTTTCTTAAAAGCGGCGACTCTTCTATTTATGAGTTCTCTCATCTGAGCATATTCGTCTTTTGCTTCAAGATTGTAGCGGCGATAATCCTCTTTTTTAAATCCTCCGTCATATTTTACGATGGCGCCTACAATCGCTTGGGATTGCATATGTGAGTTGTCGTAAGCTTCTATCACGAAAGGGGTGTTTTGAAGATTTAAAACTTTTTTTAGATCTTCATAAATATCCGATGAATCTTTTTGTATTGAGAGTCTTAAAATCTCTTTTGCGTTTTTTAACGCTAGATTTACGACTCTTTTTTTCTCTCCGATTTTCGGAATCGTTATTTTGCATGAATTTTTAAATTTCTCTTTTAACATCTCTTCTATAAGAGTTATTTCTGAAAAATCTTCAAGTACTAGTATCTCTTTAATCTTATAAGGCAGCTGTTTTTGGTAATAGTTTA
>JALWKJ010000076.1 GCA_027081495.1 Campylobacterales bacterium
GGTTATGAGCCCGACGAGCTACCAAACTGCTCTATCCCGCGACAATGATTAAGAAAGTTTTATAAAGCGACTAAATACGATTTTCCAAAAGGAAAATTGTGTTTTAGTAAGCTTGTCATTTAAGCAAAAAATTTGCGTTTTGCCTAAATGGATGGGATGGAGGGACTCGAACCCCCAATACACTGGACCAAAACCAGATGCCTTACCATTTGGCCACATCCCAACATCTTAAATTGGAGTGTGATTATAATCATTTTTTTCTTATTTGTCAAGTGTTTTTATAAACTTTTTGTATAATCTTCAAAAAACATGGAGGTTATATGCCAATCAAACGCGTCACAGAGGCTATTGAAGAGATACAAAAAGGAAATATCGTCATCATGATCGACGATGAAGACAGGGAAAATGAAGGCGATCTTGTCTATGCGGCTGCTTTTTCAGATCCGAAGAAGGTAAATTTTTTAGCGACACAGGCAAAAGGTCTTATATGCGTCGCGCTTAGCAAAGAGATAGCGAATAGATTGGATCTTTCTCCTATGGTTACGAAAAACGACTCCTCTTATGAAACCGCGTTTACGGTTTCCGTGGATGCGAAAGAGTGTGAAACAGGCATTTCCGCCGCCGAGAGAAATATGACTATAAAACTTCTGGCAAATTACAATACAAAACCGTCCGATCTAGTTAGACCCGGTCATATTTTTCCTCTTATCGCAAAAGAAGGCGGTACGCTTGTGCGAACCGGACATACGGAAGGATCGACAGATCTTTGCAAGATGGCGGGAATATCAGAAGCCGCCGTTATTTGTGAGATCATGAAAGAAGACGGCACGATGGCAAGAAGAGACGATCTTGAAATTTTTGCAAAAAGACACAATCTTAAAATCGTTTATATTTCAGACATTGTCGAATATAGAATGAAGCATGAATCTCTCATAAAAGTCATAGCCGAATCGAATACCGACTTTTTAGGCGCTCCCGTAAGGCGACTCGATTTTATAGATCACAATGACAGCCATCATGTAGCTTTTGTCTTTAAAAAAAATGGACAACAGCTAAAAAATGTCCGTTTTCACAACATAGGAACCGATCTTGACCTTTTTGCGCACGACAGATACGACTCCATCTTTAAAAGTGTGGAAATTTTAAAAAAAGATGGCGGGGCGCTGATATTTTTGGAAAAATCCGCAAATCAAAACCCATATATGAAAGAGTACGGTATAGGAGCGCAAATACTTAAATATCTCGGATTTAAAGATATAAATCTTCTAGTAACAAAAAGAAAAAGAGAATTTGTCGGTATAAGCGGATTTGGTCTAAATATAGTAAAAGAGGTTGAACTCTAAAAGCGTGGAGAATAACTTCTCTATGCTACGGACTGTTCGTCCTTTATCTGTTCGAGTATGGTTTTTAATCTTCTTATTTTGCGCGCGTAAGAGTTTATTTCACTTTGTATGAATGACTCTTCATACTCGTTATCAGCCCATTGAAGTTCACTTTTTTTATCTATATACTTTTGCTTATACTCTTCAAGTTCACGAATATATTGCTCTTTTTTCCTTAGATCGATAGTATTTGTAGTCAATTTCATAGGCATAACTCCTCGATATTTACTTTATTGGCACGAATATGCACTTTTGCATACTCGACTATTTTTCCATGAAATCGTGAATAAATTGTGAATAACTTGTAATCATTTCCATAAAGTTTACTAATGCCGCTCAGGTTTCTTTCTATACCGTCCATTAACCATTCTTGTATCTGAGAATAACTCTCAAAGCAAAATCCCAGAGCCTCAAGCAATCGTTTCGTATAGCTATCGACCACCATTACATCTTTGCCGCATGCATAACAGAGTATGGCGTCGCTGCTCTCCTCTCCAAGACCTTTTTGCGACAAAAGCCACTCTCTACTAACTTCGGTTTGAAACTTTTCGAAACAGCCGAAATCTTTTATTATGTTCATGCACAGTAGTTTTAGGCGTTTTGCTTTCGTATTGTAAAAACCGCTCGGTTTTATTAGCGATTGAAGATTTTTAAGATCTGCTTTCGCAAGAGATTCAAGCGTGAGCAAATCTTCTCTTTTAAGATTTTCAAGAGATTTTTCGACTTTTTGCCACTTTGTCTGCTGCGTTAAAATAGCGCCTACTACGACTTCAAACGAAAGGGAGTTCGGCCACCATAGCGGATCCCTTTCGTTTTTTAAAAGTTCAAGTTTTTTCAATGCCTTTAAAAGCTCGAAACTATCGGTTATCTTCATCACTTACTCCTCCCTAAACGCTCTTTGTGAAATTTCTACACATTTTTCATCGTAAGCTTTTATTTTAAACGCGTCTATACACTTGCCCTCTTTTATCTCTATCATAACGCCTTGAAGTATTTTTTTACAACTATTGGGCACATCGAATTTTGATCCGTTTGCGGTTAAAAATCGCGCCGCCGCCTGCTTCGCATCCATACCTATGACATTGTCGCGGCATCCGGTAAGCCCTACATCGGTAACATAAAAGGATCCCTCTTCAATAACCAGATCATCGGTTCCCACATGAGTATGCGAACCGCAAATCGCACTCACCTCCCCTTTTAGCATCGTAAAAAGAGCCCTTTTTTCACTTGTCGCTTCCGCATGAAAGTCTATAAATATATTTTTATATCCTTCGCTTTTGAGTCTTTTTACTTCCTGCGTCATTATCGTAAAAGGATTATCGACCATCGGCATACAATAATAGCCCATGACATTTATTACGACAAGTATTTCATTATCTACTTTTATATACTCTATTCCTCTGCCCGGTGATGCCTTTGGATAATTTATCGGTCTTAAAACAGGTTTTGTTTCAAGAAAAGGAACTATATCTTTTTTATCCCAGATATGATTTCCTCCGGTAAAAAGATCTACGCCAGACTCAAAAAGTTCTTTTGCATTCTTTTGAGTAAGTCCAAAACCGTGGCTTGTGTTTTCTCCATTTACTATAACGATGTCCGGAGAGTACTTTTCTTTGATAGAAGATATATGATATTTAAACATAAAACGACCCGGTCTGCCTACCAGATCGGCTATATAAAGTATTTTCAAATCATTTCCTTTAATATATTTAATTTTTATAAAAAAGCGCAAAAAACCGCTTCCTCAGATATATAAATTTTTTGGATTATATCACTTTCATGAGCAAAAACAAATAATCACTCTACTATAATATCTCATCGTTCAAAAAAGGCCTTTGCATATGACATACACGCTAAAAAACGCTCTTTGGCAAGCGTATAGATACAGGCGATATCTATTTTTAAAGGTGCGATTAAATTGAAAATCACCACCACAACGGAACATTTTACAAATCCGCTATATCTGGAAAGTGGTCGGATTTTAGAACCTTACGATCTCGCTTACGAAACTTACGGGGAGTTAAACGACAACAAAGATAATGTCGTCGTCGTATGTCATGCGCTTACAGGCAGTCATCATGCGGCGGGTCTTTATGAAGGAGAAGTCAAACCGGGCTGGTGGGACGGAATGATCGGAGACAACAAACCGATCGACACGACAAAGTTTTTTGTCATCTGCGTCAACACCATAGGCAGTTGTTTCGGGAGTACGGGACCCATGTCGGCAATGTATCCGACTAACGAACCGTATCGTCTGAAATTTCCGGTCATAACGGTAAGCGATATGGTAAAAGCCCAGCGAATCTTATTTGATCGCATCGGCATAAATAGAGCTCATGCGATTGTCGGCGGTTCAATGGGAGGTATGCAAACTCTCTGTTTTGCGATAGAACATCCAAACTTTGCAAAAAAGCATATCATCCTAGCAAGCACTTACGCTACGCAGCCGTGGGCGATAGCTTTTAATAAAGTAGCAAAGGAAGCCCTCATAAGAGATCCCGCGTTCAAAGACGGCTTCTATGATCCAGCCGATATAAAAAGAGACGGTCTTGCCGGATTTGCCACAGGGCGGATGTGCGGTCACATAAGTTATCTTAGTCCGCGCTCTATGCAAAAGAAATTTGGCAGAGATTATGTTGAGACGGACGGTTTATATGAGTTGTTCGGCAAATTTCAGGTAGAAAGATATCTGGATTATAACGGATTAAATTTTGTTCAGTGGTTCGATCCGCTTAGTTTTTTGTACATAACAAAAGCGATAAACATCTTTGATGCGACAAGAAACTACGATTCACTCGAAGATTCGTTAAGTCGGATAAATTCGGAGATTTTTTTATTCTCTTTTTCAAGCGATCTTCTCTTTTTACCCAAAGAGATGAAAATCATTGAAGAGACTTTGAAAAAAATCGGTAAAGAAAATCTTGTCAAATATGAAGAGATACAAAGCGATTATGGACATGATGCTTTCCTTGTAGAGTTGGAAAAATTTTCAGGCAGCGTTACAAAAGCGCTGGAGGAGTAATGAAATGAATGAAAAAGAGTTAAATTTTGAAGAAAAAATCGCTCATGCAAAAGAGATTTTAGAAAAATTGATGAATCCCGAAATCACGCTGTCTCAAAGCGTTGCATACTACAAAGAGGGGATAAAAGAGCTAAAAGAAGCCGCTAAACTTTTAGAAAACGCGAAAATAGAGTTTGAAGAATATAAAAAAGAAGAAAAGGATATTTCATGAGAGTAGCCGCCCTTCAACTTTCCACCCTCCCCCTTAGCAATAAAAAACTGGACAACTATCTCCAAACTTGCAGCGATAAAAGAGTTCGCGTAGTCGTACTGGCGGAGTATGTGATAAATACTTTTTTTAAAGAACTTCAAAGCATGCCCAAAATGATGATAGCGGAACAAACCAGACATAAAATTGAAGCTCTATCAAACTACGCTACGATTTATAATCTTATCATAATCGCCCCTATCGTACTGATCGAAAATAATAAAATCTATAAAGCTATCGGTAAATTTACGCCCGAAGGCGTGGAATTTGTAAATCAAAATTTTCTTATAAACTATACGCACTGGAACGAAGATGCGTTTTTCGACAATGAAAAAAGCGATTCGATCTCTTTTTTGCATTTTAGTTATAACTCGATTAGCTATGCCGCAATCAACGGCTTTGATATTCACTTCGATCAGGTATGGATCGAGATGGTAAAAAAAGGAGTTGAAGTCGTATTGGTTCCATCAGTTTCGACTTTCGGCTCGAACCAAAGATGGAACGAAATTTTAAAATCGAGAGCTCTTTTAAACAGCATGTACATTTTAAGAGTCAACCGCGTGGGAACATACAACGACGATGAAAGCCTTTGGAAATTTTATGGAGAAACATATCTCATAAATCCGTTTGGAGAGATAGAAAATTCTCTAAATTCAAAAGAGGAACTTTTAATCATAAACATAAACCAAAACGAAGTAAACGAAGCAAAAGAGACATGGAAATTTCAAGAACAACTTAAAGTAAGGGAGATTATCTGACAAGTGTCTAAAGATGAAAAATTTGAAAAGTTAAAAGAGATAGAGGAATTACTAAAAACATACGACGGCAAAATGGAAATATCACCTTATGTTTTAGAGTACCTCTCGCTTGAAGAGCTTGACTCTATATTGTTAAATCTGTTAAAACAACAAAGTAATGTTATACAGGAAAACCAAGAATGGCTGCAACAATTTAAAAAAATGGAAAAAAAGTAAAAATTCCGGTGCATATCCAAAAGGATACGCACTCAGGCATGATAATTAGTAAGTGATTGTAGTAGTGATAAACTTCAATTTTTTATTACTAATTTTTGAGAATGTCTGACAACCGCATTTTGCATAGTTTTTATAC